>JBFHER010000041.1:0-20719 GCA_041584055.1 Bacteroidales bacterium | reverse complement strand
TTTAATCGCAGAAACGCTCAAACCACGGAGTGTACCGCAATCCGGCTCCTGAATGATCACATCCTGCGATACATCCACAAGACGACGTGTAAGGTAACCCGCATCTGCCGTTTTCAATGCAGTATCCGCCAAACCTTTACGTGCACCGTGCGTAGAAATAAAGTATTCAAGCACTGACAGTCCTTCTTTAAAGTTAGAAAGAATCGGGTTTTCAATAATTTGTCCCCCTTCAGCGCCTGACTTTTGAGGTTTTGCCATCAAACCACGCATCCCTGACAACTGACGAATCTGCTCCTTTGAACCCCTTGCACCTGAATCAAGCATCATGTACACTGAGTTAAATCCTTGATTATCAGAACTCAACTGCTTCATTAATGTTCCCGTCAAACGAGAGTTAATGTGTGTCCAGGTATCAATGATCTGATTGTAACGTTCATTATTTGTGATGAAACCCATATTATAATTGTTACGGATTTCTTCAATTTCAGCGTAACCTTCTTTAACGAGGATTTCTTTTTCTTTTGGAATGATAACATCACCAAGGTTAAATGACAGACCTCCTCTAAAGGCCATGTTATATCCCAGGCTCTTGATATCATCAAGAAATTTAGACGTTTTAGCACTTCCACATACCTTCTGAATGTTACCAATAATGTCACGAAGCGACTTCTTAGTCAGGATTTGATTGATGTAACCAACCTCTTTAGGAACAAACTCATTAAACAGTACACGCCCCACCGTGGTTTCAATAATCTGATCTGTTAATTCACCGTCTTCATTTAGATCTTTGGTTCTCACCTTGATTTTTGCATGCAGCGCAACTTTCTTTTCGTTGTGTGCAATGGTCACCTCTTCAGGTGAGTAAAAAATCAGGCCTTCCCCAGCAACACCATCACGTTGTTTTGTGATGTAATATAATCCCAATACCATATCCTGAGAAGGCACGGTAATTGGTGCTCCGTTTGCAGGGTTCAGAATGTTGTGCGATGCAAGCATCAACATTTGTGCTTCAAGGATCGCCGCATTTCCCAGGGGCAGGTGAACTGCCATCTGGTCACCGTCAAAGTCGGCGTTGAATGCCGTACATGCCAGTGGGTGCAACTGAATCGCTTTTCCTTCAATTAATTTAGGCTGAAAAGACTGAATACCCAAACGGTGAAGTGTTGGAGCCCGGTTTAGAAGCACCGGATGTCCTTTCAGTACATTTTCGAGGATATCCCAAATAACCGGTTCTCTGCGATCAACAATCTTCTTCGCAGATTTAACAGTTTTGACAATCCCTCTTTCTATTAATTTACGGATCACAAAAGGCTTGTACAGCTCAGCTGCCATTTCTTTTGGAATACCGCATTCATGCATTTTTAATTCAGGCCCTACAACGATTACAGAACGTGCAGAATAATCAACACGCTTACCGAGTAAGTTCTGACGGAAACGTCCCTGTTTCCCTTTCAAACTGTCTGAAAGGGATTTTAAAGGTCGGTTTGCCTCTGTTTTAACAGCACTTGATTTTCTTGAGTTGTCAAACAAACTGTCAACAGATTCCTGCAACATTCGTTTTTCGTTTCTCAGAATCACCTCAGGTGCTTTGATATCGATCAGTCGCTTCAGACGGTTGTTACGTATGATCACCCTCCTGTACAAATCGTTCAGGTCGGAAGTGGCAAAACGTCCACCATCCAGCGGTACCAAAGGACGTAATTCCGGTGGAATCACAGGAACAATCTTCACGATCATCCATTCTGCACGGTTGCGATCTTTGGATGCTCTGAATGATTCAACAACCTGAAGACGTTTTAGTGCTTCGTTCTTACGTTGCTGAGATGTTTCGTTGTTTGCTTTATGACGAAGATCGTATGACAAGGTATCAAGATCAAGGCGTTGAAGCAAGTCGTGAATTCCTTCTGCACCCATCTTAGCGATGAATTTATTAGGATCATCATCATCCAGCATTTGGTTTTCACGTGGCAAGGTATCCACAATATCAAGATACTCCTGTTCTGTGAGGAAATCCATGTAGTTTACACCATCTTCTTCCTTAACCCCGGCCTGAATAACAACGTAACGTTCGTAATAGACAATTGATTCCAGTTTTTTGGATGGTAAACCAAGCAGGTAACCAATTTTATTTGGCAATGATTTAAAGTACCAGATATGCGCCACGGGCACAACCAACTGTATGTGTCCCATGCGTTCTCTACGTACCTTTTTCTCTGTCACTTCCACACCACATCGGTCACAAACGATTCCCTTGTAACGGATACGTTTGTATTTTCCGCAATGGCATTCGTAATCTTTTACCGGTCCAAAAATACGCTCACAAAACAAACCATCTCTTTCTGGTTTGTATGTCCGGTAGTTGATTGTTTCTGGCTTGGTAACCTCTCCACTTGAACGTTCCAGTATCTCTTCAGGAGAAGCAAGACCGATGGAAATCTTCGTGAAAGCACTTTTCGTTTTATTATCTTTTCTAAATGCCATAAGACAATTATTAGATTAATTTCTCAATGTTAAAAATCACACCTCTCAAATAGAGATTATTCTAAGTTCATGCTTAGTCCCAGACCACGCAATTCGTGCAGCAATACGTTCAGGGATTCTGGAATACCCGGTTGAGGCATCAGTTCTCCTTTAACGATTGCTTCGTACGCCTTGGCACGTCCCAATACATCATCCGACTTGATTGTCAGGATTTCCTGCAGGATATTCGCAGCACCAAATGCTTCGAGTGCCCAAACTTCCATCTCACCAAAACGCTGACCACCAAATTGTGCTTTACCACCGAGGGGCTGCTGTGTAATCAATGAGTATGGTCCGATAGACCTTGCGTGCATCTTATCCTCAACCATGTGTCCCAGTTTCAACATATAGATTTCTCCAACTGTTGCAGGCTGGTCAAATGGTTCACCTGTTCCACCGTCATACAACTGTGTTTTTCCAAGTGAAGGAACCTTTGCTTTTGCAATATAATCTTCAATCTCTTCAAGGCTTGCACCGTCAAATATTGGTGTTGCAAACTTCAGTCCCAACTCTCTACCTGCCCATCCAAGTACAGTTTCATAAATCTGTCCAAGGTTCATACGGGAAGGTACACCCAGTGGGTTCAACACGATATCAACGGTGGTTCCATCTTCGAGGAAAGGCATGTCTTCCTGACGAACAATACGAGACACAATCCCTTTGTTTCCATGACGACCCGCCATTTTATCACCTACAGTGATTTTACGTTTTTTCGCAATGTAAACTTTCGCCATTTGAACAATACCTGCAGGCAGCTCATCGCCAACCTGTATGCTGTTCTTCCGACGTTTACCAATGGCATCGTACTCTTTATATTTCAACTGATAGTTAAGAATAACCTGTCTGATCAGATCATTTTTAGACTTATCTGTTGTCCATTTATCAAGTGTGATATTGTTGAAATCCATTTCAGCAAGGATTTTCTGAGTGAACTTGCTTCCTTTAGGAATCAATTCAGTACCCAGATCGTCTTTCACACCTTGTGATGTTTTACCATTCACAAGCTGGAACAGTTTATCCACCAGGCGTTCTTTCAGAACCGTTGCTCTTTCTTCAAATTCAGCATCGATTTTAGAAAGCACCTGCTTATCAACCATTTTGCCTTTTCTTGACTTCATGGCTCTGGAGAACAACTTTTTATCAATCACAACACCCTTCAGCGATGGAGATGCTTTCAATGATGCATCTTTCACATCACCTGCCTTATCTCCAAAGATTGCGCGCAGTAGTTTTTCTTCAGGTGAAGGATCAGACTCTCCCTTTGGTGTGATTTTACCAATTAGGATATCCCCGGGCTTCACATTCGCACCGATTCTGATCAAACCATTTTCATCAAGATCTTTTGTTGCTTCCTCACTCACGTTTGGAATATCGGATGTAAGCTCTTCCAATCCACGTTTTGTGTCACGCACTTCAAGCGCATATTCATCAATGTGAATGGAAGTAAAAATATCTGAACGAACCACTTCCTCAGAAATTACAATGGCATCCTCAAAGTTGTAACCTTTCCATGGCATAAATGCCACACGCAGGTTCCGGCCCAGCGCAAGTTCACCATCATCGGTAGAATACCCTTCGGTGAGGATTTGTCCTTTGACCACTTTTTCGCCTAAAGCAACAATTGGTTTCAGGTTAATACAGGTGTTCTGATTCGTCTTTTTAAATTTCGGTATTCTGTAGGTTCTGCTGTTATCATCAAATGAAACAAACATTTGCTCTTCAGAAAGATTGTAACGAATTGTGATTTGTTCAGCATCAACACGTTCAACAATTCCTTCTCCTTCAGCCACAATCTGCGTCCGTGTATCTTTTACAATCTGACCTTCCAGACCTGTTCCTACATAAGGAGCCTGTGGACTGATCAGCGGAACAGCCTGACGCATCATGTTAGATCCCATCAATGCGCGGTTGGCATCATCATGCTCGAGGAAAGGAATCAATGATGCTGCAATGGATGCAATCTGGTTTGGTGCCACATCCATCAAATCCACATCTTTAATCTCCGGCAACGGGAAATCGCCATCCAAACGAGCTTTCACCCTTGGGTTAACGAAGTGACCATTTTCATCAACAATGGCATTTGCCTGAGCGATTGTTTTTCCCTCTTCTTCTTCGGCACTTAAATAGCCAACACCTTCGTTGGTTAAATCAACCACACCATTTGTTACCTTTCGGTAAGGGGTTTCAATAAAACCAAGGGAGTTAATTTTTGCAAACACACACAGGGAAGATATCAAACCGATGTTAGGCCCTTCAGGTGTTTCGATAGGACACAAACGGCCGTAGTGTGTAAAGTGAACATCACGCACCTCAAAACCAGCTCTTTCACGGGATAAACCACCAGGTCCGAGTGCAGACAAACGACGCTTGTGCGTCATTTCAGCAAGCGGATTGGTTTGATCCATAAACTGAGAGAGTGCATTTGTTCCAAAGAATGAATTAATGACGGAAGAAATTGTTTTAGAGTTGATCAGGTCGATCGGTGCAAAAACTTCATTGTCCCTAACATTCATTCTTTCACGAATGGTACGCGCCATCCGTGCAAGTCCAACTCCAAACTGATTGTACAACTGCTCACCCACAGTCCGCACACGACGGTTGCTCAGGTGGTCAATATCATCAACATCTGTTTTGGAGTTGATAAGTTCAATTAAATATTTTATGATGGCGATGATATCCACTTTTGTGAGAACGCGGTTCTCCATTGGAATTTCAAGGCCAAGTTTTTTATTAATTCTGTAACGTCCAACATCACCTAAATCGTAACGTTTGTCGGAGAAAAATAATTTGTCCAACACATCGCGTGCTGCCTGGTCATCGGCAGGTTCTGCATTACGCAATTGACGGTAGATGTGATAAACCGCTTCTTTTTCTGAGTTACAAGGGTCTTTTTGAAGTGTATTGTAAATAATGGCAAAATCGGAATGATCCACATCTTCTTTATGTAAGAGGATGGTAGACGAACCAGACTCCAGTATTGCATCAATGTGCTCGTTGTCGATGACTGTTTCACGGTCGATGATCACTTCATTCCTTTCAATTGAAACAACCTCACCAGTATCCTCATCCACAAAATCCTCAACCCAGGTTTTCAGGACACGTGCAGCCAACTTTCGTCCCACAACGCGTTTTAAAGCTGCCTTAGACACTTTAATTTCTTCTGCCAGATCGAATATTTCAAGAATATCCTTATCTGTTTCGTAGCCCATGGCACGAAGAAGCGATGTTACAGGTAACTTCTTCTTCCGATCAATGTACGCATACATCACACTATTGATGTCTGTTGCGAATTCAATCCATGATCCTTTAAAAGGAATGATACGCGCTGAATATAATTTCGTACCGTTTGCGTGAATACTCTGACCAAAGAATACGCCTGGTGATCGGTGCAACTGAGTCACGATCACACGTTCTGCACCATTTATCACGAATGTCCCTTTCTCTGTCATGTAGGGGATTGGTCCAAGATAAACATCCTGAATAACAGTATCAAAATCCTCATGTTCAGGATCGGTGCAATAAAGTTTTAATTTAGCCTTTAAAGGAACACTAAATGTAAGTCCTCTTTCAATACACTCTTCGATGGAGTATCTTGGTGGATCGATATAATAATCGATAAATTCGAGAACGAAGTTATTCCTGGTATCCGTAATTGGGAAGTTCTCGGCAAATACTTTGTACAAGCCTTCGTTTGTTCTGTTCTCCGGAGAAGATTCAAGTTGAAAAAACTCTTGAAAAGATTTTAATTGAATCTCGAGAAAATCTGGATACTCCAGTTGATTTTTTATAGAGGCGAATGTTACCCTCTTTCCTTGATTTGTTAAAGACATCTACCAATCAATTAATTGAACTTAATCAGATCGAATTATGCTCTCATAACTCAAACACGGGCTTTCCCGCTAATTTCAATTGTCTCAGCGTCGCTGCTGAAACCCTTTTCAAACTCTCTTTGAAAAGGCAACACTATATACAGCAAAAGGTTTAGAACCTTTTACAAGGTTCTAAACCGTAAAATCCACGAGTGGAATAAGATTATTTAAGTTCAACCTCAGCACCAGCTTCTTCCAGCTGCTTTTTAAGCGCTTCAGCCTCGTCTTTAGAAACACCTTCCTTGATAGCACCAGGAGCAGCATCAACTACACCTTTTGCCTCTTTCAAACCAAGACCGGTTAATTCTTTAACTAGTTTAACGATCGCAAGTTTAGATGCGCCTGCACTTTTCAGGATTACATCAAATTCACTTTGCTCTTCAGCAACCTCAGCGTCACCAGCAGCAACAGGTCCTGCTACAGCTACAGCGGCAGCTGCAGGTTCAATACCATATTCGTCTTTAAGAATTGCTGCCAACTCGTTAACGTCCTTAACAGTAAGGTTAACTAATTCTTCAGCGAGTTTCTTCAAATCAGCCATTTTATTATCTATTTAAAAAAAATTCAAAAAAAATTATTATTATTCTCTCTCACCGAGTGTTTTTAACACTCCATGAATTGTACTTCCTCCTGATTGTAATGCAGAAATAACATTTTTAGCTGGTGATTGCAGTAATGCAATAATATCACCGATAAGTTCGTTCTTACTCTTAATTGCGGTTAAAACGTCCAACATTTCAGCACCAACGTAAGTTGATTCTTCAACGTATGCAGCTTTTAAAACAGGTTTGTCTTTCTTTGATTTCTTACCGAATTCCTTGATTAATTTCGCGGGCTCATTTCCGGTATTACAGAACATCACTGAGGTGTTACCCTTCAGGACGGTCTTGATTTCATCAAACTCCCCTTCTACGCTTTCAAGAGCTTTTCTAAGCAATGTATTTTTTACCAATACAAGCTTTATGTCTTTTTTGAAGCACGCCCTTCTTAAATCGCTTGACTCAACGGCATCTAATGCCTCAATGTCTGCGAGATAGAAGTGATTATACTCCTTGATCGTTTCCGATAATTCGCTTATGATTTTGCCTTTATCTTCCTTTTTCATGTTTCAGTCTTTTTTAGTTTAAAGATCCTTAACGTCCAGTTTAATCCCAGGACTCATAGTACTGGAAAGATAAATGCTTTTCATATATGTACCCTTAGCTGCGGTTGGCTTGAGCTTTAAAAGCGTTTCAATAAACTCTTTTACATTGCCAGCGATCTGCTCTTCGTTGAAAGAAACTTTCCCTACAGAAGCATGTACAATCCCGTATTTATCAACTTTAAAGTCAATTTTACCGGCTTTTACTTCCTGTACGGCTTTTCCGATCTCCATCGTAACAGTACCACTTTTAGGGTTAGGCATCAAACCACGAGGACCTAAAATACGTCCTAACTGACCAACTTTACCCATCACAGGTGGCATTGTGATAATCACATCCACATCTGTCCAACCACCTTTGATCTTTTCAACATAATCGTCAAGACCAACGTAATCGGCACCAGCAGCTTTTGCTTCTTCCTCCTTGTCGGGAGTACACATTACCAAAACGCGTGTTTCTTTACC
Organism: Bacteroidales bacterium; assembly: GCA_041584055.1. Classification (GTDB taxonomy): domain Bacteria; phylum Bacteroidota; class Bacteroidia; order Bacteroidales; family UBA5342; genus JBFHER01. The sequence goes on along the minus strand of JBFHER010000041.1, from coordinate 12,724 downwards.
TGTTCCGTGGGGAAGTGTAACAACACCTCTTACCATTTGGTTAGCTTTTCTTGGGTCAACACCTAAGCGAACATCTATATCAACTGAAGCATCAAACTTTGTAAAGGTTACTTCCTTTACAAGCTTTGCAGCTTCACTTAGAGTATAAGCATTATCGGCATCAATCTTCTCTAAAGCAGCTTTTTGATTTTTAGTTAATTTACTCATTTCAATCGTCTGTTTTATTGATTATCAGCCGGAAAATCACCTTTCATAGTGATTCCCATACTCCTGGCGGTTCCAGCTACCATTTTCATGGCAGATTCTATCGTAAAACAATTCAAATCGCTCATTTTATCTTCTGCAATGGCTCTCACCTGTTCCCAGGTTACCTTTGCCACCTTCACCCTGTTGGGCTCAGCAGATCCACTTTTCAGTTTTGCTGCTTCTAACAACTGCACTGCAGCTGGTGGTGTTTTAATGATAAAATCAAACGACTTATCACCATATACAGTGATTACAACCGGTAATACTTTACCAGCTTTGTCCTGTGTACGGGCGTTAAATTGCTTACAGAATTCCATGATATTCACCCCTTTCGCACCCAATGCGGGTCCTACCGGTGGTGATGGATTAGCTGCACCTCCTCTAATCTGTAATTTAATTAGTCCAGCAACTTCTTTTGCCATGATAAGTTATTATAATTTTTACTCTCAAATAAAAAAGAACAAACTGCGCGTAACCGCCCTATTCTTTTTCTACATCCATAAAGCCAAGTTCCAGAGGCGTTTTACGACCAAAGATCTTGACCATTACCTTCAGTTTTTTCTTCTCTTCACTCACTTCTTCGATGATACCGTTAAATCCGTTAAACGGACCTGCAATTACTTTTACGGTTTCACCTACGAAGTATGGAATAACAATTTCTTCATCAGTGTCGGCGAGTTGATCTACTTTCCCAAGTATTCGGTTTACCTCAGACATTCTTAAAGGGGTTGGAAGCTCACCTCCATCTCCAAGAAATCCGATTACGTTGGTTAGGTTTCTTAATGTATGAGGCACTTCACCCACGAGGGCAGCTTCAATTAAGATGTAACCTGGAAAATAGTTTCTCTCCTTACTGATTTTTTTGCCATTCCTGATCTGATAAACTTTTTCGGTGGGGATGAGTACCTGAGAAACATATTTCCCAAGATCAGTCAGGGCCATTTCACTTTCGATCAATTCCTTAACTTTTTTCTCTTTGCCACCGATGGCTCTAAGCACATACCAATTCTTTTCTAACTTTTCAGCCATTCTTTATCAATTTAGTATACTGCCTGATAGATACCGTTCATCAAGAGTTTGAAGACCTGATCCATACCGAAGATGATCAGTGCAATAATTACGGAAGCTGTTAATACTACTACTGCACTGTTCATAAGTTCCTGCCACGTCGGCCAACTAACTTTATTCATCAGCTCATCGTACGAGGCTTTTATGTTTTGTATTAACTTCATTGTATTTTTATAAAAGATTGCACGGGTTGAGAGACTCGAACTCCCGACACCTGGTTTTGGAGACCAGTGCTCTACCAACTGAGCTAAACCCGTGTAAAAAGTCCCGACAAACGAATGACGGGACTTTCACATCGTTATAATATTTATTAAGCGATGATCTCAGTAATCTGACCAGCTCCAACTGTTCTACCACCTTCGCGGATTGCAAAACGTAGACCTACGTTACAAGCAACAGGGTAAATCAATTCAACTGTGATTGTCAGGTTATCTCCAGGCATTACCATTTCTGTTCCTTCAGGAAGGGTAATTTCACCTGTAACATCCAGTGTTCTGATGAAGAACTGAGGACGATATTTGTTGTGGAACGGCGTGTGACGTCCACCTTCTTCTTTTTTCAATACGTAAACCTCAGCTTTTACTTTCGTATGAGGAGTTACAGTTTTAGGATGCGTAATAACCATACCACGCTTCACTTCGTTCTTATCGATACCACGAAGCAACAGACCTACGTTGTCACCAGCCTGACCTTCGTCAAGAATCTTACGGAACATCTCAACACCAGTACATACTGTTTTCTTACCTTCTGCACCCAGACCGATAATTTGCATTTCTTCACCAGTTCTGATGATACCGGTTTCGATACGACCAGTTGCAACAGTACCACGTCCAGTGATTGAGAATACATCCTCAACAGGCATCAGGAATGGCTTATCAATATCACGTGGAGGTAGTGGAATCCACTCATCCACAGCATCCATTAATTCCATGATTTTATCTTCCCACACTGCTTCTCCGTTCAATGCACCAAGTGCAGAACCCTGAATTACAGGTGTATTGTCTCCGTCAAACTCATAAAAGTCTAACAATTCACGGATTTCCATTTCAACGAGCTCAAGTAATTCTGCATCGTCAACCATATCCACTTTATTCATGAATACAACCAAACGAGGAACGTTTACCTGACGCGCTAACAAAATGTGCTCACGTGTTTGAGGCATAGGACCATCGGTCGCAGCCACAACAATAATCGCACCATCCATTTGAGCAGCACCAGTAACCATGTTCTTCACATAATCCGCGTGACCAGGACAGTCAACGTGTGCATAATGACGTTTTTCTGTTGCATACTCTACGTGCGCAGTATTAATTGTAATACCTCTTTCTTTTTCTTCAGGGGCATTATCAATCTGATCAAAATTTTTAATTTCGCAAAGACCCTTTTTTGCAAGAGTAATTGTGATTGCTGCAGTTAACGTAGTTTTACCATGGTCAACGTGACCGATGGTTCCAATGTTAACGTGAGGTTTGGACCTGTCAAAATGTTCTTTAGCCATAACTCAAACGATTTGTATGTTTAATTATCAAAGTTTTATTTTCTGCATTCTATTAAAGAGCCAACGATGGGATTTGAACCCATGACCTCTTCCTTACCAAGGAAACGCTCTACCCCTGAGCTACGTCGGCAGAGCCATAAGAGGGATTCTAACCCAAGACCCTCCCGATAAATCGGGACACTCTGGCCAATTGAGCTACACCGAACATAAAAAGAGCGGGAGACGGGGCTCAAACCCGCGACCCTCAGCTTGGAAGGCTGATGCTCTATCAACTGAGCTACTCCCGCATTTCATGCCAGGCATAAATTTCTAATTCTTAGAATTAAAGAGCTTAACACCCATTGTTAATTCTTAGAAGAATTGCATTGTGGGGAGAGCAGGATTCGAACCTACGAAGGCTGAGCCAACAGATTTACAGTCTGCCCCGTTTGACCGCTTCGGTATCTCCCCAAAAATTCAATATAAAATGAACGATTTCTTTTTTTTCAAAAAGGAGTGCAAATATAAAAGATTTTTTCATTAAAAAAAATAACTTTTATCATCTTGCTGATTTTCTTTTCAAACAATCATTTTCTCCCATCAACTCACGAAAAAAAGAGCCCTAAAAAACCGTTTCGTACAGCGCTTGACGAAACGGTTTGCAAATGTATGGAATTATTTGTTTTCTCAAAAACTTTTTTACTCTTTTTTTTTACGAACAAATAATTTGTGTTGTAAGTGCTGTTAATCCACTAAAGAAGCCGCCTGAAAATTATTTCGCCTTAAGCTTTTCCTTGTGTTTTGCCAGCTGTTTCTTCAGTGCATCAACTGCAAGATCCACAGACTCCTCGAAGGTGTCAGCTTCTTTCTCAGCGAAGAACTCACTGTTCGGGACAACTAATTTCAACTCTGTATGTTTATTCTTCGCAGTTTCTGGTTTTATAACTTTTAAATACACTTCGGCAGAAATAATATTGTCGAAATACTTATCAAGTTTTGTCACCTTTTTCTGGATGAATTCGCCCAACTTCTCTGTGTGGTCGAAATGAATGGAATTAATTCGAATATCCATAATACTCCTCCTTGGTTTATGCTCTGGGATGAGCAAGTTTATAAATTTTAGTTAATTCATCAAAGGTACTATGTGTATAGACCTCCGTTGCTGATAGATTTGCATGCCCTAACAGCGACTTTACAACATTTATATCGGCTCCTTTATTTAATAATACGGTGGCAAACGTATGCCTTAATACGTGCGGACTCTTTTTTGAAATTGTTGTAATCATAGACAGGTATTTATTTACAACGCGATAAATAAGTTTTGGATACACTTCGTTTCCTTGCAATGTAACAAATAAAGACTCCTTTTGGTTTGATAAAATCTCCTTTCTTTTTTCAAGGTAGGATTGCAGATTGCAAACCAGGCTTTTATTCAATGGTATGATGCGCTGCTTATTCCTTTTTCCGGTCACTTTAACGACCCCCGCACCTAAGTCAACATCCTTCAGCTTCAGATGCTGTAATTCTGACAGCCGCATGCCAGTTGAATACAACATATCCATAATAAGCCGATCCCTTGTTCCGGTAAAGTCATCTTTAAACCCGACACGGTCGAAGAGCAGATCCATTTCATCTGCTTTAACAAAATGAGGCAGTGGTTTTGGTTTCTTGGGGCCGGCAATTCCGGTCACCGGATTAACACGCACCACTTGATGCATCTGAAGGTACTTGTAGAAAGTTTTAACAGAAGATATCTTTCTGTTTACAGTGGTCGCTGTGTTACCTTTATCCATCAAGTCGACAATCCAGCGACGCAAATCCGACCCATCTATGTTTTCAGGAGAAAACAAACAAGCATCTGCTTCCACAAATGCTATAAACTGTTTAACATCTCTTTTATATGCAAAAACAGTATGAGTAGAATAATTCTTCTCATACTGTAAATATTTTAAAAAAGCGTCTATTGTCATTGAACGGGGTCTCGTAAATCCTACAAAACGAATATACGATATTTTAGTATCACCCCAAAATAACGAGCCTACTCTTCTGCCTGTTGCAATTGCTGTACGTAAATTGCTTTAAGCTTCTGCTTTCTGTTTACAACAGAAGGTTTTAAATATGCCTGACGTGTTCTTAATTCGCGAACAACACCGGTCTTCTCGAATTTTCTTTTAAATTTCTTTAACGACCTCTCGATGTTTTCGCCTTCTTTTACAGGAACAATAATCATTTTAATATTTTATTTGGTTACTGATATTTAATATTAACTTCTCTTTTAACGGAGTGCAAAATTATAGAATGAATTTTACTTTGCAAAGTTTTTTCCCTAATTTTTACTTCAGCTCTGCACTTAATCCCCTTATCTCCTCCACAAACCTTTCAGCAAGGGCGCTTGCCTCTTCCATTGTTTTGGCTTCCGAATAAATTCGGATGATGGGCTCCGTATTTGATTTCCTCATATGCACCCACTTATCCGGGAAATCGATCTTCACACCATCTATGTCATTGACTTCTGCATTCCGATAGTTTTCCTTCATCTTTTCCAGAATCAAATCCACAGGCGTATCCTGTGTGAGTTCAATTTTATTCTTTGAAATAAAATACGCCGGATAAGACTTACGCATTTCGGACACCGTTCCTCCTTTTTTAGCCAGATGACTCAGGAACAATGCAATCCCAACCAGGGAATCTCTACCGTAGTGACTTTCCGGATAGATAATGCCGCCGTTTCCTTCTCCTCCAATCACAGCATCGCATGCTTTCATTTTCTCCACCACATTCACCTCTCCCACAGCAGAAGCATAGTATTGTTTTCCGTATCCTTCAGTCACATCCCTTAAAGCCCTTGAAGAGCTAAGATTTGAGACTGTATTCCCCGGGGTATTTGATAGGACAAAATCCGCAACAGCAACCAGTGTATATTCTTCACCAAACATCGCTCCATCTTCACAAATAATTGCAAGACGATCTACATCCGGATCAACCACAAATCCTACATCCGCTTTTTTTGAACGCACAAGTCCTGAAATTTCAGTCAGATGCTCAGGCAATGGTTCAGGATTATGAGGAAATTCTCCGTTTGGCTCAACATATAATTCAATCACATTCTTCACACCCAGGCGACGAAGCAGTTCAGGCAGTACGATGCCACCCACCGAGTTGACACAATCAACGGCCACGGTGAACGCTGCCTTTTTTATTGCATCCCTGTCCACGAGCGAAAGTGCAAGGACATCTTCGATGTGGCTCTGGCTATAATCTTTATGTGAAACGCTTCCCAAGCCATCTACACTGGCGTAAATATAACTACTGGTATCTGCCAGATGTAAAATTTTCTCACCATCGCTTGCAGAAAGAAACTCCCCTTTTTCATTTAACAGCTTGAGTGCATTCCATTGTCGGGGATTATGCGAAGCCGTTAGGATGATTCCGCCAATGGCAGCTTCCTTTACAACAGCAATTTCGGTTGTGGGCGTTGTCGCCAATCCAATATTAACCACATCCAGGCCCATTCCCATCAATGCACCGGTCACAAGGCTTTCAACCATTTCTCCTGAGATACGCGCGTCACGCCCCACAATCACTTTCCCTTTTTTTCCCTTATTGTTCTCAGTTGCCCAAAGACCATAGGCAGAGGTGTATTTTACGATATCCAGAGGCGTAAGTCCATTTCCCGGATCACCACCGATGGTTCCACGGATTCCCGAGATTGATTTTATAAGTGTCATTCCAATAAAAATTTTTACGATGCAAAACTAATAAATATGCGAAGGATAATGTTCAAAAAAAAATATTTCTGATGGAATTTGCTAGTGGTGTGTATTGTGTGGGACATACGAGGAAGCTCGTTTTACATTTACAAATTTAGTCCCAATCAAACGCAATCTCAAACCCGTTGTGTTTTCTCACATTGATCACTTCTCCTGATTTGAGCATCAGGTACTGTCCCTTTATGCCAACAAGCACACCGCTGATTTCAGGTGTTTTTTCCAGATTTACTGTGCTTAAGTTTTCAGGAAAGTGAAGGATTGGATATTCAAAATCAAATTGCGGAGCTTCAATGCTATATTTCTTTAACTCCCCGGGTAAAAAGGCCAGGGCTTCTTCGACATGTTCCTTCAAATCAGGCTGCATCAACTCCGGAGGGGCCAGCATTTTCTTCCAATTTGTTTTGTCTGAAAATTTTTGCTTTAAAAACACCTCAGCGATGCCGGCAATGTGACGATTGGGCGTTTTTAAAAATGGAATAGCCTTATTTGCACCCTGATCAATCCAACGGGTGGGCACCTGCGTTTCCCGGGTAACGCCAACCTTTACATTGGATGAATACGCCAGGTAAACAAAATGTGGTTGCAGATGATGTGCCTCACTCCATGCAAGGTCCCGACCTTCGCCCAGATGTGCCCTGCACAATTCCGGCTTCAGAATACAGGCTTCCGTCTCCGGACTGGTTTTAAAACAACTGTAGCAATAGCCCTGGGCAAATGAAGACTTTGTTTTATTCCCACAGGCGATGCAATGAATCACACCTGAATATTTTAATCTGATATTTTTCCCCAGGAGTTGGTTCAAATTGATTGCTTCTCCTGACAAATGCAAGGTGTAAGCGACCGGGGACAAATATTCTGAAGTTAGTTTAATAAGATTTCCTACGGGCATATTTTTTCCGGGGTTAATCCTGCACCTCTTTTTCTACATCAATCAATTGATCGATTGACAAATCAGGTCCATTTTGATTATTAGGCACAGACTGTTTTCTTAGAGGGTTGCTGTTAATTGCATCATATTCAGTTCGCTTACGAAAGATATCGATTGCCATATATATTGCAGCCCTGAAACTGGATTCGGATGCCTCATTTTTTCCGGCAATATCAAATGCCGTACCATGGGCAGGACTGGTTCTCACAACCGATATTCCGGCAGTAAAATTCACCCCATTTTCCATGCTCAGCATTTTAAAAGGAATTAATCCCTGATCATGATACATTGCTAAAACCGCATCAAACTTTTTATATGTTCCTGATCCAAAAAATCCATCTGCACCGAAAGGCCCAACAATAACTCTTCCTTTTTCTTTAAGCTCCTTTATTACTGGCAAAATGATTTCTTCTTCTTCATTTCCGATAACACCTCCATCACCGGCATGAGGATTTAATCCCAGCACGGCAATCCGTGGTTTTCTGATTCCAAAGTCCATCTTCAGAGATGTTTCCAGAGCCAGCAATTTAAATTTCAACATTGCCGGGGTCAACTCGTCTTTGATACGACTGATGGGAGAATGCCCGATGACCGTAGCTACTTTCAGATCCTCTGTGACCATTAACATCAACGCTTTTCCAGTGAAGGCGTCTTCCAAATACTCGGTATGACCGGGAAAATTAAATCCGGCAGACTGGATGTTATTTTTATTTATCGGAGCAGTAACCAGCACATCAATGTTTTTTTCCTGCAAATCTGCCTTCGCAGCCTCCAAAGCTTTAAAGGATGCTTCTCCAGCAACACTGGTGGATTGGCCCAATTCAACTTTCACATTTTCATCGATGCAATTAATGACATTTACCCGATTGGGTCGAATCTCATTGATATTTTTAATATTGTTAAGTGTTAAATTCGGTCCGTTGATTGCTTTCCGATGATATGCCAACACCTTTGACGATCCATATAAAACCGGGATAAACATTTCAAACAATCGATTATCGGACAGGGTTTTAATGATCACTTCATAACCAACACCGTTAATATCACCATGTGTTATTCCAACTACTATCTTATTATCTTTCATTTTTTTAAAATCAGGATTAAGTGTCTATGAAACAAGGCATTTGCCTATTTCATGACTGACTGACTAACATTCAATTGAGTGATTCGGGAAATTTTGCAGTGAATATCATTGCTTCCATTTGGCGCAATTCATTTCTTTTATTCTTACTCGGCGCATACACAAATCCCTCAATTGTCACGATTCTATTTCTTTTCTGATCCACTTTGCTGTGACTAAAAAATGGTCCCCCCATCATATCTCCTTCGATTTCCCATATCCCTCTTAATTCTGCAATGAACATTGAGTCGTATGTAAACTTTGTCAGGACAGGCGGATAAAAGGAGCCTGTTTTCATAAAAGAGCCTTCCACGGGACCAAGAATATTGTCTTTTAAAACAGAGTCACGTTTTGCCACCAGATTTTCAAGGATAAAATCGTCCTGATGCTTGTAATCGTACCAGTAAATAACCATGTTTTTCTGAATGCTCTTGCTCCGACCAGCCATCATCCAAACGCAATCTTTTCCCCATTTTATCCTGTTGAAATTAGAAGGGATCACCATTTCCACCCCTGTACTATCAAACACCTGCTTTACCAGCTCTCTGTTATTATACTTTAAGTATTGCGACAAGGTTCGCTTCCGCTCAGCGGTATAAAAGAAACGCAAGATTTTCTCTCCTTCTTTACCAAGCAATTCAATAACAGCTTTTCCATTTGGCGCCTGAATTTTCACATAGGTCTGCGTCTCAGAATACAAATCCCTGAAATACTGCACCTTGGCCTGGGTGTATCTTGCAGACACGTCCACATCAACGATGTTCCTTGCGGTTAACAGAATCTTCAGGAAACCGTCGTGGTCCACACGCGACACATCATAAAAAGGCTCATCCCAGGGAATCCCTACAACATCCTGAGAAAAATAGTTGAATATTGAGTCACCAATTTCATTGCCCCACAAGGGGTCATCGATGACGAGCAGAACCTCACCCGCTTTACCTGTAACACTGGGAAGCACACTGGCCCCTTTGATACAAGATGATAAAATAATCAGGATTGCTGCGAATATAGTTATGAAAACTTTTTGCATGAGTGCTAAATTTATTTTGTATAATTGAAATTCTTATCTCAATTAATATAACTACAAAAGAAGCAAAAAATTGCGAGCAATAAAACCTATACAATTCCCTAAGTGGAAGGAACTGTTTTCTATTTCAACAGATAGGCTTTAAAGTCGGCATATTCCCCTGAAAGCTGCACAGATTTTTTTTCACCTTTCATAAACTCCTGAAGTGCAGTCGGAATTTCAACTTTTTCGGAGATAACACCTTCCACCGTTTCAAGAAACTTTGCCGGATGAGCAGTTTCAATAAAGAAACCAACTTCATTATCCTTTAAACCATTTTTAAGTGCCTTAAAACCGATGGCACCGTGGGGATCCAGGAGGTAAGATGTCCGTTTGTATGTATCCAGCATCACTTCCTTCACCTCCTCATCTGTGAAGCTTTCGCCGGAGATTAAAGATGTGATATCTTCATGCTTGTAATTAAACAAATCCACCACCCTTGCAAAATTACTAGGATCTCCAACATCCATTGCGTTCGCAATGGTTGACACGGATGCTTTTGGCTCGTACTTCCCCGTTTTCAGGTAATTAAGAAAAATATCGTTGCGATTGTTCCCCGCAATGAAACGTTTAATTGGCAAGCCCATTTTATGACCGAAAAGACCTGCAGTTATATTACCGAAATTTCCACTTGGCACCGAACATACAATCTCTTTGCCCTTACCTATTTTCATCAATTGCGCCACCGCCCAGAAATAGTAGAACGATTGTGGCAGAAAGCGCGCAACATTTATTGAGTTGGCCGATGTGAGTACCAGTTTTTTATTTAGTTCATCATCCAGAAATGCTGTTTTCACAAGGCGTTGACAATCGTCGAAAGTACCATCCACTTCGATGGCCGTAATATTATGGCCCAAAGTCACAAATTGAGACTCCTGAATGGCGCTGACCAATCCTTTTGGATAAAGCACAAACACTTTTATGCCTGGCACTTTTAAAAATCCGTTTGCAACGGCGCTACCAGTATCACCCGATGTTGCAACCAGCACATTGATTGTTTCTTTACTTTCTTTCCCAATAAAATAGTTCAGCAAGCGTGCCATGAAACGAGCACCTACATCTTTAAATGCAAGCGTAGGTCCATGAAACAACTCCAGACTGTAAATATTCTCTTCTACTTCTACCAAAGGGATCTCAAACTGCATGGTATCATACACAATCTGTTTGAGTTTTTCCGCTTCCACATCTTCACCAAAGAAACAATCAGCCACGGCATAGGAAATCTCCTGTAGACTCATTGTTGGAAGATGCTTATAGAATTCTTTTGTCAATGGTTTAATTTGCATGGGCATAAATAAACCATTATCCTTTGCAAGTCCTTTGGTAACAGCCTCTCTCAGGCTCACATTGTCAGTCTTTTTATTGGTGCTATAATATTGCATATTTGATCTGTTTGAATCTATCAATTAAAGTTATGCCAAAAAAGTTTTCATAAATTCCGCTTCCACCAGCCTGCCATAGGCGCCTTTTCGAACAGAAAACTCATCATATTTTGTCACATCATCCGGTGTTTCTCCGGGTTTATAGATAATAAAAGGAACATCGTCGCGTGTATGTACCTTCAACCGGCATGGGGTAGGATGATCAGGCAATATTGCAATTGTTACAGCCTCGTCCCACCCTGACACTTCATCCCAAATTGTTTTTACAATGCGTTTATCCAGATATTCAATTGTTTTCACCTTGAGGTCCACATCGCCTTCATGACCGGCCTCATCCGTGGCTTCCACATGCAGAAAAACAAAATCGTTTGTTTTCAGGGCATCAATGGCTGCCTGCGCTTTTCCCTCATAGTTTGTATTGTACAAACCCGTCGCACCTTCCACATAGATCACCTCCATCCCTGCATAAACCCCAATTCCTCTGATCAGATCAACGGCAGATATAACGGCAGATTTCTGAAGGCCATAACGTTCTTTCACCGTTTCCATTTTTGGTTTGTATCCCGGGGACCAGGGCCAGATTGAACTGGCCACTTCTTTTCCTTCCTTTTTACGCTTCACATTCACAGGATGATGCTTTAATGCTTCCTGTGATTTAAAGATGAGATCTGTAATTAAATCTGCTGTTTCTCTTCCTGCATCATCCTTACCAACAGGCAGAACAGATCGAAACGCTTGCCCGGGGACATCATGTGGTGGTGTACATTTCATTGTTTTAACGCCTCCTTTTATCACCATTAAATGACGGTAGGACACGCCTGCATGAATCACCACATTTGGAGGACAAATTTCCTTATTAAGAAAATCAACAAGCACATTTGCTTCTTCATCGGAGATATGACCTGCGGAATGATTTTTAATGGCATCATTTTCAATTGTGATCAGGTTGCACCTCAGTGCCAGGTCTCCCGGCTTTAATTCCACACCCATGCTAGCTGCTTCAAGAGAACCTCTGCCCTCGAACACCTTATTGCAGTCGTACCCAAGTACGGTCAGGTTGGCAATTTCACTGCCAGGAGGAAAATTATCAGGCACACTTTGAAGGTGACCACATTTCCCCATCCTTGCCACCTCATCCATTGCAGGGGTATTTGCATACTGCAATGGTGTTTTACCATCCAACTCATCAATGGGCTCATCCGACATTCCGTCGCCGAGTATAATTAAGTATTTCATGTGTTTATAATTAAAATCATGACATAAGAACCGAGACACAAGACAAAAGATATAACCATTGGCTACGCCAATTTTTAATTCTCTACCCGATTAATAAACAGGACAAGTTTTGTGTCAAATTTGCTTTGTCATGACCGTTTCATGTTTCATTAAAAGTTACAGGTTAAATCAACAGGTTTTAAAAAGCTTTTGCATGCTGTTTTATCCTTCAATAAGAACCCGTTATTTTCTACCTACGCTATGGGTTTGCGATGCTGATAATATCTGCAAAAACGCCTGCCGCTGTAACACTCGCACCTGCACCATAACCTCTGATCATCATTGGATATTCGTTGTACCTTTCAGTGGTAAGCAGGATGATGTTATTACTTCCTTCCAAATCATAGAAAGGATGCCCCTGATCCACCTTACGCAATTCTACCGATGCCTTT
>JBFHER010000040.1:0-20784 GCA_041584055.1 Bacteroidales bacterium | reverse complement strand
TTTTAACGATAATCTGTTTGATTTTCTTAACGGAAATTCCATGAGGCGGATAGTGAGCCACATGATGACAAAAATGTTCAATTCCCTTTTTATTAGTACTATTCATTACTTTCTAAATCTTTTTAACGGACAGTAGTGATTTAATATAAAAAAAGGTGTAATAAAAAAGATCCTCACCAGACAGGAGGATCTTTTTAATTATTTAATTTCTATTTTGATCTTATTGTAAGAAGGAAATCAAAACCCCTGCCGCAACGGCGGAACCAATTACACCCGAAATATTACTGGCCATGCAATATTGCAGCACGTGATTTTTCGGATCTTTGGAAATCGCAATCTCATTGGCCACACGCGAGGCCATCGGAACTGCACTCAGGCCGGTAGCGCCAATCAACGGATTTATTTTTTTCTTGTTGAACACGTTATACAGTTTCACAGCATATATTCCGCCGGCAATTGAAATTGCAAAAGCAAGAAAACCGCCACCAATGATTGCTAAAGTCTTCACATTTAAGAAAACCGCTGACGTCATGGTTGCACCAACCGTCAAGCCCAGAAAAATTGTACTGGCATTCATAATTGTTGTTGTGGCAGCTTCGGTTAAACGGGCGGTACTTGCACCCACCTCTTTGATGAGGTTTCCGAACAAGAGCATTCCCAGCAGAGGCACAGATGATGGCACAAAGATGGAAATGACTATTCCTAATACAATTGGAAATGCAATCTTAGCGGCACGGATATTCTTAATCTGCACTTTTGCCGGATACAGTTTATCCATCTCCTTCATGCTGATTTTCAATTCTTTTGTGGAACATGTCATGCGCACAACCAGGGGAATGATAACCGGTACAAGTGCCATGTAAGAATAAGCGGCAATGGCGATGGGTCCCAGCAGATGAGGTGCCAGTATAATGGTTGTGAAAATGGCTGTAGGACCATCAGCACCACCAATAATTGCAAGCGAACCTGCTTCTTTCATTGGCATCCCCACGGCAGTTGCGCCAAGCAGTACAGCAAAAATTCCAATCTGTGCTGCAGCACCAAAAAAGGCGAGTTTTAAATTCCGCAGCATGGGACCAAAATCGGTCAGAGCTCCAACACCCATAAAAATAAGTGGTGGCAATAAACCTGTTTTAATCAGTGAATAGTACAAGAAGTTCATGATTCCATATTCATGCGCAATCTCAAACAGGTTCAGATATCTATGGTTATCCAGCTCGATTAATTCAGCAGGAACAACCCCCATGTTACCTCCCGGCAGGTTTGCCAAAATCACACCTGCACCAATTGGTATTAACAAAAGAGGTTCATATTGCTTTTTGATTCCAAGATAAAGCAGGAAACTCCCCAATGCCAATAGCAGAAGAACACCCGGATCATCCGCAATTTCCGCCAGTGCGGTCATTTCAAATAACTTGTGAAGTATTTTCATTTTTTTTCAGAGATACAAGAATCAAGCCCCAAAAGGGAGCTTCAGGCAACCTGACAGAGCTGATTCTTCATTAATATCTATGCAATCGTCAGAATCACATCATCCTCTTCAATATCGCTTCCATTTCCTATTGCAATAGCAGAAATGGTTCCACTGAATTCAGATTTAATGGCATTCATCGTTTTCATCGCTTCTATATAACCCAACAAATCGCCTTCATTTACTGTATCACCAACTTTCACAGCAGCTTCGGAGGAATCTTTTGTGAAATAGAATTTACCTTCAAGCGGCGCCAGAACTTCCTTTCCTTTGGAAGCCGGTGCTGCAACGGGAGCTTGTGCAGCTGCAATCACAGGTGACTGAGCAGCAGCATCTGTGCCATAGCTTACAGACACATTGAATTTTTCCCCATTCACGTCAACAACCATTGCTTTTGGTGCCTGATCAAATGCAGGTTCAGAAACCTGTGCGGGACTTGCATCCGTTTTTGGCGCTTTTTTAGAAGCAAGATCAGCCTCAAAATCTGCTTTGGCTTTTCCGCTCTTATAGGAACGGTATTGTTCAGGATGCATTGCCAATTCAAACAATTCTTCATCATCCTGACCATATTCCCAGCCATTTTTATCCATCTCAGCCTTAAATTCATCCAGATTATCAGGATATTCATCCTGAGGAACTCCTGTGAAGAACTCACGGCCCTGTTCTTTGGCAAGTGCTACGATTTCAGGAGCCAATTCACCTGGGACTTTCCCCGTTTTTCCAAGTATCATATCCCATACAGTATCAGGAATCATTTCCCAACGCTGCTGTCCTTTTTCCATTGCCATTACATTCATAAGCGCAACGTTTTTCACGTACTGGCTGAATGGCGTAACCAATGGAGGATAGCCTAACTTAGGCCATGCATAGGCAACTTCATCAAAAAGCTTAATCAGCAGTTCATCCTGGGTTAATTCAGGTTGATTCCTTTTCACTTTCCATTTATTCAAACTCTTGAGGTTGTTTTCAAGGTCAGCCATTAAACTTCCCATCATCCCACCTGGCAAACCTGGACCAATGAGCAATGAATTCATGAAACGATTCTTAGGACTGATGTAATAACCCAGAAAGTCATCAATAAATTCCTGCGTCAATGCACGAACCTTCATATATGCCTTCATGTTGATGGGCTTAACCTTATATCCAGCATCTCTCAGCATCTCATGAATGGTGAGAATATCAACATGACCGGTTCCCCATGACAGTGGCTCCATACCCACATCAATATAATCTGCACCCGCCTTGCAAACCTCAAGAATAGAGGCGGTTGCAAAACCAGGACCCGCGTGCGAATGGTATTGTATTGGAATATTAGGATGCTTCTTCTTGATTCCGGAAACGATTTTTCCCAACCAGGCTGGGCGTCCGATACCTGCCATGTCTTTGATACAAATTTCATCTGCTCCAAAGCCAATTAATTTATCAGCCAGTTCGATGTAATATTCCACGGTATGAACTGGTGAATAGGTTATGCTCAATGCAGCCTGAGAAATCATGCCGGCTTCCTTTGCAAATTTGACAGAATTCTCAAGGTTTCGTGGATCGTTTAGCCCACAAAAAGAACGGGAGATATCTGTTCCCTGCGCTTTTTTTACCTTAAAAAACAATTTTCTAACATCAGCAGGAACAGGACTCATACGAATGCCATTGAGGGCACGTTCAAGCATATGCGTCTGAATACCGGCATCATTGAAGGGTTGTGTCCAATCACGAACCGCTTTGTTTGGATTCTCACCAAAAAGTAAATTGATTTGCTCGAATCCACCACCGTTTGTTTCAACTCTGTCAAAACATCCCATTTCCACAATGTGTGGAGCAACTTTTGTCAACTGTTCTACCGTGGGCACATACTTACCGGAAGATTGCCACATATCACGATATACCAGTGAGAATTTTATTTCTCGTGCCATATTCTGATAATTTTATTTGATTAATTTATTTTCTCGATTTTAGTAACTTTCCCTTTGCCATGAGTTACCTGGTTTACTGCTGCTACGATGGCAGCCATTTTATTGGGCGCAAATGTTTCTTTTACATTTCTAGCCGCGTGAATCACTACAGGCACCTTTATTTTATTGGTAACCCTGATAATAATATTTCCAATCGCTACAACTAGAAACAATATAAACCCAACTGTGATCATACCAATAAGCATCAGACTTAATGCTGTTTGAATCCCTTCATTCATAATAATAAAATTATATATCTAAATACATTATGAGTAGTAACAAATAAGCCGCTATTTTAGTCATATTATTTATAAATAGAAAGTCAAATTCACCTTTTCACTTATAATTAGTAAGTAATTAATTATCATAGAGGAGGTTTAACATTCAATTTTTATCAAGTCTAAAGACGTCGCATGGCTTTATTAGGGTAGTATAAAAGCAACAACTGTTAATGAATCTTAAATCAGATCTGTCAGGCTGCTATAAATGTCAGGAAAATTAAACTCAAAATCAGATTTCTCCAATTTGAGGGGGACTACCTTCTCTCCTCCCCTTATGATTTCAGCAGATTGACCATAAAGCAGATAAATTAGAAAATACGGTATTCTTAAAAAGGCTGGTTTGTTCAGCAGTATTCCGATTATTTGCGACATTTCTCTATTTGTACAATAGCTTGGTGCGACTAAATTGTAAACACCTTTTGCATTTTTATCTTCAAGGAGATAGTCCAGCGCACGTATCAAGTCCTGCCCATGTATGAAAGAAACGGCCTGTTTTCCAAATCCAATCATCCCGCCCATGCCGAACATGTAAGGTTTTATCAATTGAGGAAGCGCACCATGCTTTCTATCTAAGACAACGCCAATGCGTCCGATCACCGTACGAATATTAAGTGAAGTGGCTTTTCCGGCTTCCTTTTCCCAAAGGGCAACAACCTTGCTTAGAAAGCCCTTGCCTTTGTTGAGTGAATTTTCAGTATGCCGATGAACATAATCGTAATAACCAATGGCAGAAGCATTAAAAAAGAATTCAGGTTGTGTTTTCATCAGGCCCATGGCCTCAACAAGTTTTCGGGTTGTAAGAATACGACTTGCTTTGATCTCTGCTTTGTATTTTTTTGTCCATCGCTTGATAACCGGAGCCCCGGAAAAATTATAAACAGCCTTACATCCTTCAAGGTATTGGGCAAGTTTATTAGTTGAAAGATCAAAATGTTCTCTCCGGACCGAGACTATTTCATGTCCTTTTTTACTCATATGAATTGCCAATGAACCACCAACGAAACCAGTTATTCCTGCAATTGCAATTTTCATAATAAAATATATTAATGTATGCTTGAGAAGTTATTTATACAACAGGCTTAATTCGTAATTGTTTTTACTTATTTTTCAAACAACGAACAGCATGCCCATTTGATTTGTTGGTGGCTGAATCAATCAATTGTGCATCAAGATTGGATAAATAATAGGCCCAGGAAAGCGTACTGTTATATTGGCTCGAACTCCAGTACGCCGCATAAGTGCTTAGAGTCCCATAAAACAGACCGTCGCTAAATGCTCTGCTCCCACTAGGAATACCCGAAAAGCCAGACGAATTACTGGCGCCAGTATTCGGCAAATCCCAATGTACAGTCCCAACTTCCTTCAGTTTTCCACCCGCCAATGTTTTGCCACCCAATGTTTCAGCAAGGGTTTCCCATTCTGCTTTAGAGGGAATATGCCAACCGTCGGGACATATTCCCTGAATTGACATTTCGCTATAAATCAGTCCATTTGTTGACGCTGCAAATGTATATAAAGCCCCATAAGGGATAGTATTACTTTCATCATCGTTAAACCAACAATAAGCCTTATCCACATTATTGTCAGATAGTTTACCCCAGTTGGTTGTATTGTTTACCAAAGGGATACTTATTCCGTTTGAATATTTACTGCTCCTAAGGTTTTCAGCCATCCACCATTGATCTCCGATACGTACTGTTTTATACGTATTCCCATCACGATCCTCCACTTCACCGGTGGTAGAATAAAAATAAAAATCCAAAGTTTTAACTTCTCCAGCCTTAATAAATACCGGGTCTGATGCCTCACCCATATAATAGGCTAGAAAGGAAAGACTATCTCCTGTTTGTATGTCAAACCCCTGCTCAACGGCGACATTTACTGACTTGCTTTGTGTGCCCCTGTATTCTGGAATGATTGCAAATTCTGAAATATTTATATTTCCCATCACCTTGATGGTATAATATTCCATAAATGTCTTCATATGAATAATGTAAACTTGATTTTTAGGCACCAATAAACTGAATCCACCACCTTGTGATAATATTGAAATTGTCTTAGTTGCAATCACTTTCCCAGCAAGATCATATACGTGCAAGGTCATTGTTTTGTTTGAAGTTCCCATATAAGAAACACACAATCGTCCCGGAATATTTTCTTTTATTTCAAATTCAGAATAAGACTGTTGAACTTCCACATTTGCACCTATTTCTACTTTTTGGCTACTTAAGTTTAACGCATACTTATTGTTTTTTGGTAATTCTTTAAAAATAATAAAGCTTCCTGAAGTCAAATTATTACAAAGAATAGAATCAGGATAGACGATTTCGGAATCATCCATGGCAGTAATTGAATAAATAAAATCCTCAGAACGAATAGTAATAAATACAAACAGAAAAGCAAAAAATAAAATAGGTTTCATTGTGCCTCATTTAAAAGTCATTACTAAAGTTAGTAAAAACAGTTTTTATGCACAAATGATTATATACAAAATAAAAAGAGCTACACATAGGCAGCTCTTTCCAAAATATCAATCCAAATATTTTACATCTTTTTTATTCTGTCCATTGCTTCCAGAACATTTTCCCGGGAAGCAAATGCAGAAAAACGGAAATATCCTTCACCTGATGGACCAAAGCCTGATCCAGGTGTTCCCACAACATTGGCCTGTTGTAAGAATTCATCAAATAAATCCCATGATGATTTTCCTCCTTCCTTCATAACCCATACGTAAGGTGCATTCACTCCACCGTAAACAGCAAAGCCCATGGCTGAAAGGCTTTCGCGCATGATGCGAGCATTTTCCATGTAGTAGTCTATGATATCCTGAACTTCCTTTTTACCTTCTTCTGTAAAAATTGCTGCTGCTGCTTTTTGTACAGGGTAAGAAGCACCGTTGAACTTTGTTGAGTGGCGTCTTGACCAAAGTGCATGCAATGACTTATCGTCTCCACCTTCTGTTTTCGCACTCAATACTTTGGGGATCACTGTGTATCCACAACGTGTTCCTGTAAATCCGGCTTTTTTAGAAAAACTCCTAAACTCAATGGCAACCTCATTGGCACCTTCAATTTCATAAATAGATTTTGGAACATCGGCTTCAGTTATAAAAGCTTCGTAGGCTGCATCAAAAAGGATTATAGCCCCATTGTCTTTTGCATATCTCACCCATTTGGTTAACTCCTCCTTGGAAGCTGTTGTTCCGGTTGGGTTATTTGGATAGCATAAAAAGATGATGTCCACCTTTTCTTTCGGGATTTCCGGAATAAAATTATTTTGAGCAGTACATGGCATGTAAACCAAACCACCATAGTAGCCGCTTTTAAGCATGGCACCTGTTCTGCCGCCCATAACAGAGGTATCCACATAAACAGGATACACAGGATCCTGAACTGCAATTTTATTATCCTGCCCAAAGATTTCAAGAATATTTCCGGTATCACATTTTGAACCGTCTGATACAAATATTTCATCCGCATCGATGTCAACACCACGATCCTTATATTCGTTCTTTGCGATGGCTTCTCTTAAAAATGCATAGCCCTGCTCTGGTCCATACCCTTTAAAAGTATCCGGTTTCGACATATCGTCAACACCTTCATGAAAAGCTTTAACAACACTAGGTGCCAAAGGCATGGTCACATCCCCGATTCCCATCTTTATCACAGCTGCGTCCGGATTATTTTTTTGAAATTCAGCAACGCGTCTTCCTATCTCCGGGAAAAGGTATCCCGCTTGTAACTTTAGATAATTTTCGTTTATCCTGGCCATTTTGATTATATATTTCTGTTTTCGTGATATTTTTTCGACGTCAAAGGTAATAAATTCAAAAATCAATCACACCCCCTTCATCTCTGCATTTATCAATTGGTGTTAATTCGGTCCGTTAAAAACAAGAATAAAAAGTTTTCTTAATTAAAATCAATCTAAGAATCAGTACCAAAGAGATAAAGAATTATATTTGCACTCCGAAACTAATTTTCGAAAATTTACAATTAAAATCAATCTACAAGGATACGAAATTATGAATTATATTTATTCAAAGGTGAGTCAGGAACAGAATTTCTTTGGAAATACAAACCCGGTAGCTTTGGCCGAAGAATTTGGGACTCCCCTCTACGTTTATAACGAACGCATATTAAGAGATCGGTGCAAAGAACTTAAGAATCTTGTTGATTATAAGCATTTTGTTGTAAACTACTCGGCAAAAGCCAACAGCAATCTTGAACTTTTAAAGATTGTGAATGATGAAGGTTTATATGTTGATGCCATGTCTCCCGGAGAAATATACGTAAACCTTAAAGCCGGATTCAAACCTGAGCAGATTTTTTACATCAGCAACAACGTGGATGATGCTGAATTTCAATATGCCATTGACGCCGGGGTTAAGATCTCGGTTGATTCCGTGTCTCAATTGGAGAAATACGGGAAATTAAATCCTGGTGGAGAAATAACATTTCGTTTAAACCCGGGAGTTGGAGCAGGTCATCATAAGAAAGTGGTGACAGGTGGCAAGAAAACCAAGTTTGGAATTGAAATGCGCTTTCTAAATGACATCAAATCAATCCTAAAAAAATACGATCTTAAATTGATCGGTATCAATCAGCACATTGGCTCCCTGTTTATGGAAGGTGATGCCTATGCAGCCAGTGCCTCTGCCATCCTTGATTTTGCAACTGAATTTAAGGATCTTGAGTTTATTGATCTTGGAGGAGGCTTTGGAATTCCCTATAAAAAGCAGGACGGTGAGCAACGCCTGGATCTTGTCTCCCTTGGAAAACGCGTAACAGAGATAATCAAAGACTTTGTTGCGAAGTATGGAAAGGAAATAACATTCAAGATAGAACCAGGACGATACATTGCTGCAGAATGTGGTTTATTGCTCGGGAAAGTGCATACAATCAAGGAAAATTACGATCTTAAATACGTCGGTACTGACTTGGGTTTCAACACCCTGATTCGCCCCGTTTTGTACGAAGCTCATCACGACATAGAAGTTTACCGCAAGCATGAGCAGCCTTCAACAAAAGAGGAATCTGTACGGATTGTAGGAAACATTTGTGAAACGGGTGATATAATGGCAAAAGACCGCGTATTACCGGAAATTTTTGAGGACGATTACATTGGTGTTAAAGATGCAGGGGCCTATGGTATGGTGATGGCATCCAACTACAACAATCGTCTGCGTCCTGCGGAGGTTTTGATCGATGTTGATGGAAATCCACGATTGGTTAGAAAAAGAGATACACTTGAAGATTTAGTACGTCATTTTGTATAAGAAACATGGAAACAAATTACTATATTAAATCCCATGGCCTTGGAAATGATTACCTGGTTATGGACAGCAAAGAAATTGACTTTAAGTTGAGCAAAAATGCAATCAAACGCATCTGTAACATACATTACGGCATAGGATCGGATGGCATCCTTCTTAAAGTTGATTCCAATAAAGCTGATTTCGGTTTAAAGATTTACAACCCGGATGCTTCAGAAGCTGAAAAAAGCGGCAACGGATTACGTATATTTTGCAAATATCTGTATGATTATGGCTTTGCCACAACAAAAAGATTTACGGTAGAAACCCTCGGGGGAATTGTTACTGCCGAAATTATTGAAGAAAAAGCAGGCAAAGCGATGTTGATTTCGGTGGACATGGGAAAAGCAATCTTTAATAGTCGCGAGATTCCTGTGGATTCAGATTTAGATGAGTTCATTGGTCAAACAATTCAGGCAGGGGATAAATCCTTTGAGGTGAACTGTTTGTCCGTTGGAAACCCTCATTGTGTTGTGGTAAAAGATGAACTCGACGAGCAAGAAATCAAAACCTATGGCACATACTTAGAGAATCACCCAATATTTCCAAATCGAATCAATGTTCAGTTTGCAAAAGCACTGAACAGAAATGAAGCTCAGATTTTGATCTGGGAACGTGGTGCGGGCTGGACGCTTGCATCCGGAAGCTCATCCTGCGCAGCTGCCTGTGCATTAAAAAAGAGAGGATTGATTGATGGTGATATCACGATGCATATGATTGGTGGGACCTTAAAGATTCAGATTGATGATGCATGGAACATACGCATGACAGGTCCCGTCCGTGAAATCTCACAGGGCGTATTTAGTTCAGAAATGATTGAAGATCTGGAGATTGAACTTCCGGAATAACTAAATAAAACAGTGCTTGATTGCAGATTGTGCGGATTGGCCCAAGAAGGCTAATGCACAATATGCAATCAGGCTTATAAGTCATAAAACATGCTTTTCGGCATGGTATGAAGACCTTACAAGAGGGCCGCTTTCAACATGTCGGAAGCCCATCTCTCTTCCAAGCAGTTCATATTGCTTAAAAACATCCGGATTAACGTATTCAACAACAGCAGCATGGCGTTCTGATGGTGCCAGGTATTGACCAATTGTCAGAACTTCTACACCTGCTTTGACCAGATCCTGCATGGTTTGTTTCACTTCTTCTCCGGTTTCTCCCAGGCCAAGCATAAAGCCAGATTTTGTTCTAATTCCGGATGCTGAAATATAGCTTAGCACCTTAAGGCTTTTCTCATAGGTCGAGATACTTCGCACCTTTGGAGAAATACGTTCTACTGTTTCGATATTATGAGAGATCACCTCAGGTTTTTCGTTGATGACCAAGTCAAAAAGATTGAGTTCTCTGTTAAAATCAGGAATCAATACCTCCATGGTTACATTCGGATTTTTTTCTTTTACTGTACGAATTGTAGTCGCCCAGAAAGATGCTCCCCCATCTTTTAAATCATCCCTTGCCACTGAGGTTATAACAGCATGTTTCAGTCCCAGAAGCTGAATCGTTTTAGCCAGCCGGGCAGGTTCTCCGAGATCCACATTTTCGGGTTTCATAACATCCACATAACAAAAACGACAATTTCGGGTGCACTTCTCTCCCAAAATCATAAATGTTGCAGTTCCTGCATTCCAGCATTCGCCTTTATTGGGACAATTTCCGCTTGAACAAATGGTGTTCAGTTTGTGATCTGCAATTAAACGTTTTACCTTGCTGTAATCTTCGCCTTTTGGCATTGGGACTTTCATCCATCGTGGAAGTCTTGTGATTGTATCTTTCATTTCCGCTTTAAACTATGTAAATAAACTGAACAAACAGACAATGTGATTGTTTAGTAAAAATTAAAAAAGCAACATATTACAATTAAAAAAAGGCAATGCAATTTACACTTGATAACAAAGCACACAAAGTAATTGAAGTACGCATGTTAACTGAAAGCACCTATGTGTTACGACTCACAAAAAACGATTTTCAGTTTGAAGCAGGACAATATCTGGTAATGGGAACAAAAAATGATCACCGAAAACGTGAATATTCAATTTACAGTTCACCTGCAGACTCATTTTTAGAAGTATTAATACGAGAGGTTGAAGAAGGAGATGTATCAAAAAAGCTCAAACGCTTGAAACCCGGAGATTACGTGGATGTTGAAGGCCCATATGGTCGATTTAATCTGTCAGAAGCCTCAAAATCAAATGAACAGAAAGTTCTTTTCATCGCTACCGGAACAGGATTATCGCCATGTCACAGCATCGTAAAAACCTATCCAACACTAGATTACAAGGTGGTGCATGGGGTTCGATATGGCCATGAGGCTTACGAAAAAGACCACTATCTTCAAAACAGGTACTTACTTTGTGCCTCTAGAGATGAAAATGGAGATTTCAAAGGACGTGTTACCGATTATCTCGCTCAACATCCTGTAGATGCAAATACCGAATGTTATTTATGTGGTAACAGCAATATGATTTATGAGGTTTTTGATCTTTTGCGGGAGCAGGGTGTAAACAGAAAGCAGATACATACAGAAGTTTATTTTTAAAGGTTTTATTCCAAATTCTGCCACCTTTTGAATTGTGGCTGAAGATGCTCATATCCCCCATAATTAAATAATTACAAAGGATGAAATACCATTTAATAACACTTGGATGCCAGATGAATTTGTCGGATGGTGAACGGCTTACAACAGTTTTGGATGAAATGGGATATGAATGGACGGAAGATGAAACAGAAGCAAATATGCTTGGCATTCTAGCTTGTTCAGTTCGTCAAAAAGCTATAGATAAAGTCTATTCCCGCATTCATAAATGGAACAAACGAAAGAAAAATGAGTCACTGGTCACTTTTTTAAGTGGTTGTATCCTCCCCTCTGACAAGGAAAAGTTTCTTCATCTTTTTGACATCGTTTTTCAGATGAGTGAACTTCCAAAATTACCCGAGATAATTGAGCAATATGGAATATTAACGGGCGCCTTTGTTCGAAGCAATTCGTTTAAGGTAAACAATCAACTTGGCAGCTTTTGGCACATCGATCCCAATTATGGTTCAACATTTGAGGCTTTTGTCCCTATTCAAAATGGCTGTGACAAGTTTTGTACTTTCTGTGCCGTGCCTTATACACGTGGGAGAGAAATTTCGCGACCATCAGCTGAAATTCTTGAAGAGGTTAAAAAACTTGTGAACAATGGATACAAATCCATTACACTTCTAGGGCAAAATGTTAATTCATACGGGCAGGATCGTCCAAATGAAGAATTGACCTTTAACCAGTTGCTTCGTGCAATTGGAGAATTTGGGGATGCTTCAAATAAGCGTTTCTGGCTATATTACACCTCACCCCATCCGGATGACATGAGTGCGGATATTTTTAAAACCATGGCAAGCTATAAATGCATCGCCAATCAGGTACATCTTCCCTTACAATCAGGTGATGACCATGTACTTATCCGAATGAATCGCAAGCACGACATCCAAACCTACCGAAACATCGTGAAGGACATTCGTACCTACCTTCCAAAAGCCACCTTATTTACAGACATTATTGTTGGGTTCAGCAGGGAAACAGAAGCACAATTTGAAAACACCATGCAGGCAATGGCTGAATTTAAGTTTAACATGGCTTACATTGCACAATATTCTGTGAGACCGGGTTCTGTAAGTTCCAGATGGGAAGATGATGTCCCACATACAGTAAAAAAAGACAGGTTCCACCGACTAACAGAGAAGCTTAAAAAACAATCGCTCAGATACAATACAAAACTCATTGGCACTGAAGCAGATGTATTAATATATGGGACAGATAAAAAAGGAAATTATTTTCAAGGCCTTACAGAAGGCAAACTAAATGTACGCATCAAAAAGAGCAATGAGGATTTAAGCGGACAAATTGTGACCGTAAAGATAGAAACTGCCACTGCATTTTCACTGGAAGGATCACTGGTTCCCGTTGCCGAATTAGCTGTTTAAACGCTTGTTTCCTAAGCAAAAAATCAATCATTTCCCGGCAAATATCAACACTTTTTGATTCGCATTATTAACGGATAGGCCAATATTAATGATGAATTGCACCTTGTATTTCTCCAACACTTTGGTTGCAAAAGTCTTATCCGATAGTAAGGGAATTAAAATACGAATAGTATTTGCACCTGGTTTTATCTTATCCGTTTCACGTTCCAGTTTTAACAGGGAAAATTGAAAAGCTGTTTTACCCATCGTATCAAAGTACGGGATGGTATCATGCTTTTCTTCCTTTACTTTATTGAGCTCGCTAACAATTTCCCAATTTATTCCATTGTTCAAAACGATGTCCTCCTGGCTTAAGCGACGTGCCCGGACTTCCTGGTCTTCATCATCGGCTTCAATTAAATCAAGAAAATATCCCTGCTGGTCAAGGTAGGCAGATGATGATTGGCCATACTCCAGGGTTGAAGGAAGCAAAATTGCACCAAAACCGCCTTCACAGAGTAACTTCGTTCCTTTATCTGCCTTTAAAGTCAGTGCAACATAATTTTTTCCGGATAAAGAGTTTACCAATTCACATTTTGCATCAAGTATCTTGAAAAAAGAACTGAGATATTCACCTTTGAGGGCACCATCAAGGGCTAAAATCCGCACATTTTCATCCGTAATAATTTCTCCATCCAGAGAACGATAGGCTTCACTGTTACCTAGAATATTGATATCACTTTCTTTCACCCATCCATTAATGCCTGTCCCCAACAATACCTTTCGCAAACCATTGTCCTTGATACCTGGATAAACCAAAAACTTCTGATCTCCGGAGATTGTTTCTATAACCGGATTGACTGTTCCATCATATTTATGTTCATAAATTTCAATGAAACGTTTGTTCTCCTGCTTTCGGGCATGATAGAATGCTTTCTGACTGAAAACAGCAGAAGAAAGAAGAGCAAGTAATATAGTAAGTAGTAATTTCACGTGGCAAAGTTAATCAAATCAAAATTTATACGCCAGTCCAACACTGTGTGTACTTATTTCAGGATTATAAGATGATATTAATCCCATTTTTTGAAATTGCTTTTTTTCGGAAGGCGCAGCCAATACACGGATTATATTTATCACCCACACACCTGCAGCAGTATATTTCATAACATCCGATGCCAGGGCATATGTTTCCTGTTCGTCTTTCATATTATTTCTTTCACTCAGATTTGGTTCGAGCGGTATTTTATCCAGCAAATCCTCTGATTGCAAATGTGTATAATAACTTCCAGCAACCAAACCATAAAAAAGAAATCCCGCAATGGATGATTTTTTACCACGTGTGAGGTAGGCATTCCCGGATCCCGGGAAAATTGCTGATAAAAAGAAAGCTGTACCTTTGTCTCTGAACTTTTGAGGTATCATGGTGTAATTAAAGCTTTGGTTTGGTTCAAAAACATCGATCGTATCATATATGGTCAGGTACTTTTTCCGTTCCAGTTTTAAGTGATAAACATCTGAAGCAATCATTTTGGATGCATTTGTTTCAAGGAAGCTACGCTCATTGAGATACACCATTCCTTCATTGGGCACAGAGGTCACAACAACGCTGCTCATCTTACGTTCAAGCTCCAATTCAAAACGCATTCCGTTTTCTTCAACAATCAGGTCTTTTTCAATATCATTGTAATACTTTGAATTAATTACTTTTATTAGGTGTTTTCCCTTTTTCAGGGGTAAAGTAAGTTCTTTTTTTCCTATATATTTTTCATCAATCCATATTTCACCATCTTCCGAAGGTGTAACGATATCAACGAGACATCCTTCCTCAAGGTCTTTATGTATAAGCATACTTTCTCCATCTTTCACAATCTGATGCCATTCAACCCAGGCGTACCCCTCTTTTTTGAGAACAATTTCGGAGGTATCCGCCATGTCGTTAAATATTTTTGGTGTTGTGCCTGACAATGCCCCATCGATATAAATTGATGCCCCGGGAGGCTCAGATGTAATCAGCACGCCATCAACCAAATTTTCGTGCATTGTTGATTGCAGGTTATTTATATCCACCACAAACTCGCGAATTACTTCCGCATAGCCTTCTTTCTGGATTTTTAAGATATGCTTTCCATGGGTGAGGTTCATCAACACCTGTGGACTTGTTCCAATAAAATTTCCATCCACGAAAATTTTTGCCTCTGATGGTGAAGTGCTTAACTGAATTCCTTTTACAAGGGTTCCTTCAACATAAAAAGTTCTGTCTTCCTCAATGGTTACATCTGTTTCAAAAGGCGCAAAACCGTTTTTCTCAAGTCTGAGTTTATGCTCACCTATTGACATTTCTTTCATTATTTTTGGCGTGATACCGATTTCTTCATCATCCAAAAAGATAGTTGCACCGGTAGGATTAGACAAGATGGATAATCCGCCGTAGATTGCATTCAAAACAAACATTTCCCTGTATTCTTCACCCTTTTTGATTAAAACAATTCTGGTTTCTGTTTTATGCCCTTCCTTTTTTGCTTCAATTACATGGGTTCCGGCGTCAAGTCGCCCGTTAAAAACATGGTTCCCTTCCAATTGACCATCAATATAAATATCCGCTTTTGGATTTGTCATGATACTCATTGTACCATATCCTGCAGTGAGCTCAACATATTTCTCGCTCACTTCAAGTTCCTTCACATTCACTTCAAATTTAGCGCGGTTAAATTTATCTTTAGTCAATTCAAACTTGTAGCTTCCGGGCGATACCTGGGCCATTTGAAAAGGTGTGTAACCAATGTGCTCACCCTCATAAAAGACGCTGGCATCAGTTGGTGTGGATGTAATGACAAAGGTTCCGAACTTTGCATCCTTAATTGTTTCACTGATTTCAATGGTTTTATTTGGAAGTA
Organism: Bacteroidales bacterium; assembly: GCA_041584055.1. GTDB lineage: Bacteria > Bacteroidota > Bacteroidia > Bacteroidales > UBA5342 > JBFHER01. Next base: position 4,930 of record JBFHER010000040.1, on the reverse strand, counting down.
CTTCAACTGTATCTCTGAACCACTGGAATTTGTTGAAACGAATGCCCACGGTATAACTGCCTGGCTCCAGTTCTCTTTCGAAAGGGGTTAAGCTTCCCGTATTTTCTCCATTTAAATAAACCTGTAAACCGGATGGTTCACTATCGATGATCAACATTCCTTTTTCCTGGGCAATCAAGGATAAAGCCCCGCAGGAAAATAACACCATTAAAAGTAAAGCCTTTCTTTTCATTACAATTGGTTTTTATTTTATTTTCTATTCGGTATATGTCAGACATAACCGTATTCCCATTGTCCAATCCCTTGTGTCAGGTGACATTTGTTTTGAAGCACTTATTTCACAATTATTTGAAGTACTGTTGTAACTACCTCCTTTTCGAATAAATCCTTCACACAATTCAGACACATTGCCACTCATATCATAAATTCCAAGTGCATTGGGTGCAAGTTTTCCTACCGTTGTGTGGCTTCCTGAAGTGTTTCCTTCATACCAGGCAACAGCTTCTATCCGATCACCTCCACTGTATTTTGTATTTTTCCCTGCCTTTGCCACCGTTTCCCATTCTTTTTCTGTTGGCAGTCGGAAAGGCAGTTTCGTCATCTTTTTTAGTTCTGCAAGGAATTCATTAATATCCGCCTGATTTATCATTTCAACAGGATGATTGTCACCTGGCAATGCACTTGGATTTTTCCCCATAATCTGCTGCCAGGTCTTTTGAGTAACTTCATATTTTCCGATATAAAAACCTTTGTTGACCAAAGGCACATACACCAATTCTATACCAAATTGTTTTAAAACAGACATAAAGTCACCCGGGATTTGAGCATAATTTATCTCTTGTTTGGGAGCTTCCACCTTTTTTTCCTCTGTTTTAACCGGAGGTGGAGGCGTTTTTTTAACTTCTTCTACCTTTGGCTTTATTGTTTCTTCATTCTTTACCACTGTTTTTTCAATAACAGGAGCTGCGTTAGCTTTTGCGTCATTCGTTTTTTGAGCCACGGTCGCATTGTTATTAGCAGCTTGAGAAGCCTGATCGCTTGCTTCCGTATTATTTGACGAAGGTTTTTCTTCGTTTCCCGCTTCTGTCAGCGCTTGCGACACATCCCGGTTTTCTGTATTTTGATTTTGCAGATCCGCATTTTCTAATTCTGCATCAGCCGATGGCTTTGGAGAACTGTCCTTTTTTAATTTAGCCTCAGCAAGCTTTTCCTGTTCAATTAACATCTGACGGAGATGCGTGACCTTGTTTTCCAGATCATCATTTCCAGGAAATTCTTCCAGCGCAGTAATGTAATGTAAAAGCGCTGCCTCATATTCTTTGGCACTTTCAAGGCTTTCTCCTTTTTCAATAAGTGATGAAACCTGAACACTTTCAATCACGTCCCGGTTAAAATACAAACCAACAGCGCCTGCAACAATCAGCAGGAGTATGATTAAACCAATTATCTTAAGTCCATTGCCTTTCTTCTTTTTAACAGGTTCCTCTTTCTTTTGTTCTGAGATTTTTTTTGCAGCCTGCCCTTGTTGTATCTTTTCAACTTTCTTAGTCACTATTTTACCTGTAACATCCGAAGCATTAAACCGGACAGTTGAGTCTGGTGAAATGTATTTTTTACTGACCAAACCTTCCACGAGTTCGTTACAGTCCTGAAGTCTGTCATGCTTACTTTTTACCATGCAAGCAAGCACAAGAGAATTTAACCAGTCCGGAATGTCAGGATTGAGCTCTTTTGGCTCAGGTGGAATATCATTTAACAAACTATGGACCGTAGCCAGCGGATTATCATGATGAAATGGAACACTTCCTGTAAGGGCCTCATAAAACATTACCCCCAGACTGTAAATATCGGCTCTGTGATCGACTTCTTCTTTTCCTTCCGCCTGTTCCGGGCTCATGTATTCGGGTGTTCCCACCACTGATCCCATGGTACTTAAACGCTCTTCTCCACGCACAAAAACAATTCCAAAATCCGTTAAAACAGCTCTTCTTCCTGCAATAATAACGTTTGAAGATTTTATATCCCGATGCACCAGATTACGATCATGAATATATGCTAAGGCACGGGCAATGGGGGTCAGATAATGAATCGTATCTTCTACACTTAATCTCCCGTTTTCATGAATCACCTGACGAAGTGTTTTACCTGTCAGAAACTCCATTGCCATATAATTAATGGGACCGATGGTGCCGACATCGTAGATGGTAACAATATTGGGATGACTTAAAGATGCACCAACCCTGGCTTCCCGAAGGAAGCGATTTATAAATTCGCTATCGTGAACAAGATTTTGATGAACTACTTTTAAGGCGACTTCACGCTGCAGACTTTTATGTTTAGCCCTGTAGACCATCGCCATACCACCTTTCCCCACAACCTCACTGACTTCATATTTCTCACCTATGATTTGTTTCAGCAAGGTATCGGGATTATTTGTCACCCCCGTCGGGTAGGTATCGGAAGAAACGATGCTTCCGCAATGCCTGCATTTAATGGCATTGACCCGAATTTCTTCGTCACAAAACGGACATCTTCTAGTCTTTTCTTCCATTTTCTTTCTCTTTTCCTGATCTGAACCGTTCAATCAAAGATTTTTTTAACTCTAAAGTTTGCTCAGGCAAGGCATAGCTTTTTAACTTTAGTTTTTCATACTTTTTCTCGCCTACCTTGATGGCTATGGCGGAAATATTATCCTTGCTTCCCTCCTCGTAGGCATAACCGACGAGATTATTCACGGCATCTTTTGGACTTTCACTTCCCAACACATAGTTTTTAAACAGCTGTGTATTTGTGTGTATTTTATCCAGAATAAGGCCATCGGAACAAAGCAGAAATGCATCTCCTTCATTCAGTTTCTCATACTTTGTATTTTGTGGAAAAATATCCGGAGAGTCAACATTTCCATCCAGACTTTTTGTCAACATGTGCTCATACTGAGCAGAGATCGCATCCGGCAAGGCGCTACCGTTTTTGTTGATATAATCCTGCACAAAGGTATGGTCCTCTGTCAGTTGTTCAATTCCATCCGAATTAATCTTATACAGTCTGCTATCTCCCAGTGAAGCCCAAATGTAAGTATCATTTAGAATGATCAGACAAACAATGGTGGTTCCCATATCGGACAATTCCTTATTCGAACTGGACTCCTCTGCAATCCGGATCTGAATTTTTTTAAAAATAGCCTCAAGTTGTTTTTTGATTAGTTCAGGCTGTAAGGATTCTATCTTTTTAATATTTTGTAATAAGCTTTCTGCGGCCAATGCGCTGGCCACCTCACCACCTTTTGTTCCTCCCATTCCATCTGCAACGATAAATAACCATTGATTTTCGCCAAGCTTCTCAGCCAATACATAATCCTGATTATAATCCCGTCGTCCGGGGATTGAACATTTTGCAAACTCAATTTTCATTCAATTGATTTTTATACATATTTATCCAGATTCTTCACATTGCGATGAAGAAAAAAATACACACTCAAAAATTGTTCTATCTCTGCTCTTTATAAGCAATTAAACGCCAACATTCAAATCGACACACCCAATGATGCTTTGTATTCCAATCAGAAAAACAAATTCACTTATTTATTTAAAATATATTGGAATTCCACCTCCCCGGTTTTAATTGTTGATCCTGGTTTTATTTCCGCCGTCTCGTCCGTTTTCAATTCAACACCATCAACAACGGTGAAATTGGTCTTACTCATATTTTTAACAAGCAGCTTCTTTCCTTTTTGTATGATCAGCGCCTGTTGTCTTGATACAGTCTGGTCCATTAATTTTATATGCGCATAGCGCCTCTCGCCATGAACATCTCCCCTTCCGATGGAAACGACATTGCCCTCATCTGTTGGGTATCCGCCAATTTTAAATACCTTCCCCTTGTCTTTGCCACCTATGATTTTCAATTCTCCCGGGATGTATTTTATTGTCTTTGCATCTTCAGTTACTTTATTGATTTTAATTGTCTGAAAATCTTTCATTGGAGCAAGCGGTGCTGTGGTACCCACTTCCGGAGAAGCACCCGAAGATTGCTTCCCAACACCTTTCACAAAAATCATAATTACTGCAATCACAGCAGCAATGGCAATTGCTATCAATAAAAACTGTGAAAAATCAAGCCCCTTTTCATTTTCACTCTTCACGGAATCCTTGATTGCGCCAATCTCAATCCGACTTGTTTCACTTATAAAAGGACTGTTCAGCTCCTGATTAATATAAACAATCCCTGTCACCTTATATTTTTTGTATGTTTCCGGTTCTTTTTCTGCTGTAACCACCCGAATATGTCTTCCAAAATCTCCTTTAAGCAGATAATGTGCTGTTGAATTTTCTTCAGCTTCCACGAACTGCGTTACGAGGCCTGGAACTGTTACTAATTCACCATCATACTGACTAGGATTTTCATAGATTTTCTCGATGGTTGTATCAACAGCAGAAACGCTTAGAAACGTTAGCAATCCAACGAATGTTAAGAATAAATGCTTCATATTTGTTAAGGTTTTAATAAAATAATAAATATCAATTATCAACTTATATATGTTAAATATACTTATTATTTTCAAAAATAAACAAATTTGATGAATTCTGTCTGTTTTTACACCACAATCTCACCCACAAAAAGCAAAGTTATAAAAATGAAAAATCTTTATATACAAGGGATTTCAAAGAAGTTAAAGCTACTTTCGAAGATCATTTACACACCATTAATTTTCGCAAGCAAACAACAAACATTACTGATTAGCAAAAGAAATAAGACTTATGTTTACCGAAGCCATGGATATGTTATCCGCATTTGTTTACATGCTGGGGAAACCAACTCTTCATGGGAGCAGTTTAACGTCAAATTGTATCAGTTTAAAAATTCTCTAAAAAAACGTTTTTCCTGGAAGGTGACACTTCAACTTCAGAACGATCTTCCATCACCACATATC
>JBFHER010000039.1:0-20798 GCA_041584055.1 Bacteroidales bacterium | reverse complement strand
GAGGTGATTGCAAATAATAGTTAGATCTGATTAAAAGTATGGCAGTAAAAAAAGCAGCATTGGGTAAAGGCCTTGGCGCATTGATGTCTGATGCAGACAATGTGAGAAGATCCGTTACTTCTAATTTTGATGAAATAGATTTAAAATTAATAGAGGCAAATCCATTTCAACCAAGAACCGTTTTTGAGGAAGAAGCACTCATGGAGTTGGCTGATTCAATCGCCAAAATTGGTGTGATTCAACCCATTACCCTTCGTGCTGTGGGTGATAAGTTTCAGATCATTGCTGGCGAACGACGATTTAGGGCTTCATCAAAAGCCGGATTAACACACATTCCGGCTTACATTCGGAAAGCGGAGGATGAAGCCATGCTTGAGATGGCATTGGTTGAAAACATTCAACGTGAAGATTTGGATGCCATTGAGGTGAGTCTTTCGTATCAACGATTAATGGATGAGTTCAATCTCACACAGGAGCAATTGAGCAAGCGTGTAGGAAAGAAACGGGCAACCATTGCCAATTACCTTCGCCTATTGAGATTGCCAGCCGAAATTCAGTTGGGCGTTCGAGATAAAAAGATACAGATGGGACATGCCAGAGCACTTCTTGGTATGGACGATCCTGCTACCCAGTTGATGATCTACCATCAAATACTGAAGTATGATTTTTCCGTTCGTAAAGTGGAAGAATTTGTGCGTGAATATGCTGAGAACCCCCCTGTGGAATCTGGTGAAAAAAAGTCGCGCAAAGGATTGCCAGAAGAGTATAAAGTACTGAAAGAACACCTTTCGAAACATTTTGGAGTAAAGGTAACGCTGAGTCGTGATGAGAAAGGAGAAGGACGTATTGTAATTCCGTTTTCTTCTGATGAGGAGCTCGAGAAGCTGATTAGTGTTTTGGATAAGATTCAATAGGATAGTTTGGCCAGAAATTCCATATTCATAATGATTTTAGCCTTGTCCGGACTGATTCAGTTAAAGGCTCAGGAACCAGTGCTTCAATTTGAGGATACGCTTTTGGTGCAGGATTCCGTTCAATTGGCAAAGAAAACAAAATTTTATATTCCCAAAAAAGCAGCGATGCTTTCTGCTGCATTTCCAGGCTTAGGACAGATCTACAACGGGAAATGGTGGAAGGTACCTATTTTGTACGCAGGTGTTGCGGCAACAATTTATGGCATCAGTTGGAACAATGGTTACTATACAAAGTATAAAAGCGGCTATTATGATTGGATAGACAGTGATCCCTATTCTCAGTCTTACCTGGAGGTCTTGCCGCCAAATTCAAACATTGAGAACATCGATGCCAGTTGGTTTGAGTCACAACTTGAGGCTAAAAAAGATAGTTATCGGCGTGACAGGGATCTGATGATCATCGTGGCCGTAGGTGTTTATATGATAAATATTATTGATGCAAATGTGGATGCACATCTGTCAGATTTTGATGTGACACCGGATTTAAGCATGCGCGTGAGTCCTTCCCTGATTTATAGTCAGGGACAGGCGAGTTTGGGCCTTGCATGTTGTTTTAAATTTTAAAATTATGAGCTTAAATATGAAGAGATTGATAGGAGGGATGTTTTTTTTGACGGGTGTAAGTTTATTCACCATGGGTTCAACGCAGATAGATACGCTTCAAGTTCAAAATCCAGTGGAAGACAGTCTGGATATTGCACGTTTTGAAGCAAATTTGGACAGTGCGCTACTAAAATGGTATAATAACACAGTTGAATTCATCGTGCCTGATTCTTTTGCATTGGATACCTTGCCACATCATGCGGTGGAGGTTGCCGATTCTGTGTATTTGAACCGTTTGAAATTACTGTCGGAGACTTCTGCCATTGAGATGCCTTTCAACGATAAGGTGAAAGCACACATTAATTTGTACGTTCATAAAAAGAGAAGTTTATCGGAAAGCATTCTTGGATTGGCACCGTATTACTTCCCTTTGTTTGAAGAAGTTCTTGACAGGGAAGGATTGCCAATGGAGTTAAAGTATATGCCAGTGATTGAATCGGCGCTTAAACCAAGGGCTTTTTCTCGGGCTGGGGCATCCGGTTTGTGGCAATTTGTTTATTATACTGGGAAACAATATGGTTTGCAGGTAAATAGTTTTGTGGATGAGCGCCGAGATCCCGCGAAGGCGACCGAAGCAGCTGTTCGTTTTCTCAAAGACCTGTATGCTATTTATGACGATTGGTACCTTGTTATAGCTGCCTACAACTGTGGTCCTGGGAATGTAAACAAGGCCATTCGCAGAAGCGGAGGGACAAAAGATTACTGGGCGATCTACTACCATTTGCCCCGTGAAACACGAGGTTATGTGCCCGCATTCATTGCTGCGAATTACTTTATGAATTTTGCGGAGGAACATAATCTGTACCCCGTTGAGCCGGATATGCCAAAGTTTGTTGACACACTGTATGTGCGTGAAACCATGCATTTGGCACAGGTTTCAGAGGTGCTGAAAGTACCCCTTGAATTGTTGCGTACCTTGAATCCTGAATATCGACGGGATATCATCCCCGGAGGATCAGAAAGGTATAGCCTGAAGCTGCCCGTTGAATTTATAGGCGATTTTGTTGACAATAAGGATTCAATTATAAATCACAATACAGAGAAGTATCTGCTTGCAAAAAGAGAAACGGTAAATCCGAATTCCAGCAGTACCTATGCACCGGTTTCTCCGGCGGGAAGAACAAAGTTGTATTACACTGTAAAAGAGGGGGATAATCTTGGATTTATTTCTGAATGGTATGATGTGCGAATTTCCGATCTCAGGTACTGGAATAACATCTATCGCAACCTGATTCGGGTGGGGCAGAAAATTGTCGTTTATGTACCCAATGAAAAAGCTGATGGATACAAAGACATCAATCAGATGTCTTTTTCGGAAAAGCAAAATTTTGATGGCAAGTCCATCGTGCCTAAGTATACGGCCTCGTCATCAGATACCAATTCCTACGATGGAAACTATGAGTATTATAAGGTTCGTTCGGGAGATAACCTTTGGACCATTGCCAAAAGATATCCGGGTATTTCAAGTACCGACATTCAACGCCTCAATAACCTTGGCAATAGTAGTCGTTTGTCCGTAGGACAGCTGCTGAAGATAAGGAAGAAAAGCTAGTTTAGCCAACATAAAAAAAGCCTCGATTATTCGAGGCTTTTTTATGTTCTATATTAAATGTGCGGATTCAGCTTTGAGTGGTGATAGTTTATCGATCCACACGTGCACTTCCGCCACCAATGATCTTTTCAACTTCCGACAGTGTTGCCATTGTAGTATCCCCGGGGGTTGTCATGGCCAGTGCACCATGCGCTGCACCATATTCAACGGCTTTCTTACCATCGTTAAATTCAAGAAATCCGTAAATTAAACCCGAAGCGAAACTGTCACCACCTCCAACGCGATCCATAATTTCAAGATCTTCTCTGTGTTGTGCTTCGTGAATTTTTCCATCCGCATAGCAAATGGCACCCCACGAGTTAATGGTTGCTGTTTTGACAGTCCTAAGGGTCGTGGCGATGACTTTGAAATTTGGGAAAGCGGCTACTGCCGACTTAATCATACCTTTGTATCCCTCCAGATCAAGTTCTTTCAGGTTTTCTTCGTTGCCTTCAATCTCGAGTCCAAGACAGGCTGTGAAATCCTCTTCATTGCCTATCATAACATCCACATATTTGGCAATCTCCCGGTTAACCTCCTGTGCTTTCTTTTCGCCTCCTATGGCTTTCCAAAGTGAAGGCCGGTAATTTAAGTCATAAGAAACAACTGTGCCATATTTCTTTGCAATCTTTACAGCTTCGATAACTGTTTCTGCAGCAGTTTCAGAAAGTGCAGCAAAAATCCCTCCGGTGTGCATCCAGCGAACACCAAGTGTGCCAAAAATGTACTCCCAGTCAATGTCGCCTGGTTTTAATTGGGATGCCGCAGTGTTGCCCCGGTCTGAAACTCCTTTTGCCCCTCTTATCCCAAATCCTCTCTCTGTAAAGTTGAGGCCATTGCGAACCGTTCTGCCACACCCGTCATAGTCCACCCATTTGATGAACTGAGTGTCGACACCACCCTGCAATATGAAATCCTCGATCAGGGAACCAACTTCATTATCTGCCAGTGCTGTTACAATTGCTGTCCTTTTGCCAAAACAACGTCTGAGTCCACGGGAAACATTATATTCTCCTCCTCCTTCCCATGCCTTAAATTGTCTTGCGGTTCTGATTCTTCCCTCTCCAGGATCCAAACGTAACATGACTTCTCCTAATGAAATGCAATCGATTGCACATGCTGATGCGGGTTTAATGCTTAATGTCGCCATTTTATTAAATTTTATAGTTTTTGAAAGCGAATACAAAGATAGCTTAAAACATTTAAACAAGGAATACTGACTTAAATGCAATTTGTATGACTGAGGGGGGCAAACTTATATGAGAAATGGCATAGAACAGAGATTTTTAGGATGATAGAATGTTTTCAATGTTAATTTACAATAAGTTTACACGCTCTAAATAGTCTATAAAGCCTCATTTTTACTGATTTATTTAGGTGTGTTTTTTTATTGAGAAAGATTCCAAATTACAATTTAATGTTAAATCAAAGTTAATTCACATGAAATTAATGTTATATTTGTTGCGGAAATAGTAAGTAAACAGAATGCGATGAAAGATCATTTGGTAAATATTTTCAGAATAGACGAGCAGTTGATCGCACTTCCATTGGAAGCGATTAAGCAGATTGTCCGTTCTGCGAAAGTAAAGCGTATTCAGGGCATTTCATCTTCTATATTGGGGATTCTTAATTTTCATGGAGATCTTTTACCAGTGGTTGATATACGTCATAAGTTGGGATTAGAATCTAAAAAGCTGACGCTTGAAGATCGTTTTGTAATTATAGGTACAAAAGATTTTTCTTTTGTAATCGTTGTGAGTGAAGTGATGCAGATTCTCAACATGGATGTGCATGACAGATTATCTTTATCGACCCTTTCCTCACAGTCTGAAGTGGATTCTCTTTTTTGCCTTAACGAAGATGTTGTGATGATCTTAAATGCCGGGGAGCTCCTGTCTGCTTCTGAAATCAGCGTTAAAACAATGAATCTTTCCATCAATCACAAGAAAAAAATATCCGCATGATTACACAGGTACATAAAACAGGTATTTGCAACTATATCACTGATAGTTTTGGGACCATAATTTATCCGGAACAATGGTTTGAGTTGGAGGCCAAAATTAAGAACGTTTGTTTGGAATTGCATATTCGTGATTGGGAATCATTTGCAAAAAGCATTCCTACATTAAGTCCAAAGAGTTCCGAAATGGAAACCCTGGCCTGTCACTTGTCTGTGGGTGAAACTTATTTTTTCAGAGAAAAGAATGCGCTTGATTTATTTAAAAATAGCATTGTTCCAAAGTTGATAAAGGAAAATGCATCAAGCAGAACCATTAATATATGGAGTGCCGGATGCTGTTCGGGTGAAGAACCATATACGCTTGCCATGATTTTAAGGGAAAGCATTGACAATATAGATGATTGGAATATTAATATCCTTGCAACGGATATCAGTCAAATCTTTTTGCAAAAGGCGACCACAGGTCTTTATACACCGTGGTCTTTCAGAAATACACCTGACTGGGCCATGAAGAAGTATTTCACAAAAGTGGATCGAAAGTTTCAGATAAGCGAAACCATCCGGAATATGGTGACTTTTAAAAGAATGAACCTTGTGGATAAGGATGCTTTTCCGTCCATTGGTATTGCATTGTGGAGCATGGATGTTATTTTTTGCCGAAATGTTTTTATTTATTTCCCAACGGAGCAAATCCGGAACATTGCACTGAGGTTTAGACGTTGTCTGAAAGAAGAGGGCTGGTTGATAACAAGTCCAGTGGAAGTATCCAATGATGGACTCAACAGTTTGCGGTACGAATGGTATCCGGGTGTTGGTGTATTGCGAAAAGATTCAAGTTGCAAGGGTGAGAACACAACGCCACCAGTGAGTAGTAATTTAAAAACACACATGGATGCTGGATCTGACAAACCTGCTAAAAAAGTTTATGTCACATACAAGCAAAAAAGCAATGGAAACATCAATCAGCTTCGGATAGAAACAGATCAACTGTTGGCAAAAGCGCAGAATTCTTTTCAACAGGGGCAGTACTGTGAAGCTTCTTCCGGAATTCATGAGGTCCTGAAATTAAGCCCCAACCATAGTGGTGCTCAGATACTTCAGGCCAGAATCTTTGCCAATTTGGGAGATCATCATGGGGCGATCGTCATTCTGGATAATTTATTGGAACGAAAGAAGAATGACTCGTTTGTATACTTCCTCCTTGCAAGTATGTACATGGAAACAGAACAGCATGATCTTTCAGAAAAGGCTTTGCGTCAAGCATTGTATCTGAATCCAGACATGGTTGCCGCGCAGTTTTTAATGGGGAATCTCATGCAGGCAAAAGGGAATAAAAGAATGTCAAGTAAATATTTTAGCAAGTTAAAAAAATGCCTTGACCAATATGATAAAGATGTGCTGTTGCCTGAGTTGGATGGCATGACCACTGGTGCTTTGGCTGAAATCGTTAATTGTCTGGTGTAATGCAAAATCAGGTTGATCAAATATTAAACAATCGGGCTTTGCAGCTGGCACAAAAGAAAGAGAAAGAATCTGCCTGTGACGCTGAATGTACGACAATGTTGCAGATTAATTTGTCTGAAAGAAGTTATTGCATTGAGGCATCTTTTGTAAAAGAAATTCTATCAATTGATGCGCTTGTTCCTGTGCCCGGTAGTGGGCGTTTGGTTCGGGGAATTGTGAATGTAAGGGGCAAAATTGTTGCAATTATAGATTTAAAGATTCTTTTCGGAATTGAAAGTAAGTACAAAAAGCAAAACAGAGTTGTGGTCGTAAAAGATGAATTAACAGCAATGGAATTTGGTGTTCTGGTGGATGAAATATCCCAAACAATTTCTGTGAGAGATAAAGATATAAAGGAACTGCCATCCAATATAAACGGCACGGCCAGACAAAATTTGAGCGGCATATCGTCTGAAGGTTTCATTATTATCAATACAAAGCAATTTATAAATGATGTTTCGTTGCAAGTAGCGAACGCAAATTAAAGGGAGGAAGGGGCATGAACTATTTTAACAGTCTTAGTGTGCGTGTTAAGCTCATTTTAGCATTTGTCGGTATTTTTATTTTTATGGTGACCATGAACAGTACAACCTACCTTTTTGTGCAACGCCTGGTAAAAACTGAAAATTCAATCGAAGCCTCAAACGCTTATACGAATAGTCTGACACACATTCAATCGAATATATTAAAAAGTGATCAGTTGGTGTCGGAAATGACGCCCGGTTCGGATCATCATAACATGGACGGCCTTGTTCATGAACTTCAAACACTTGAAAAACAAAACACGGCAATGATTGATATGCTTCAGTCCTTGCATGATGACGATAATGTCAAGCAACTTGAAAGACTCTTACTTAAATTAGATGATTACCAATTATTCAGGATGAGGCAGCTTGAACTCATTCAGGAAGGGAATCTGGAAAAAGCCCTTGAGATGGCTGAAAATTCAAAAAAAACTCTCTACAATGAGCTGGACAGTGACTTTGCTGATTTAAAGCTGCGGCTTGACCAGGCCAATGCAGCTTTATCAGCAAAATTTCAGGGGATGGGTAAAAATGCCTCAACATTTGTATTGTGCGTATTATGTTTTTCCCTGATGAGTTTTGTGATGATGTTTTGGGTGATTGGAATGCTGAAGAATGTGATGAATAAATTGGGAGAAAGCATCGACATTCTCAGTACTTCCGCATCCGAGATATTAACAACGGCAACAGAAGTATCAACAGGTGCAACTGAAACAGCAACTGCCATAACAGAAACAACCACCACCATGGAAGAAGTGCGGCAAACGGCCTTGATTTCATCCGAAAAAGCGAATAAAGTGGTTGAGATTTCACAGGTGGCTGCAGAAACTGCCGAACAAGGTAAGTCCAGCGTTATGGAAACCATTGCAGGTATGGACCACATCAGCCAACAAATGAATCTGATAAGTGAAAGTGTAATTAAGCTTTCTGATCAAAACAGAATTGTAGGCGAAATTACAACCAGTGTGACCGACCTTGCAGATCAGTCAAATTTATTAGCTGTGAATGCCGCAATAGAGGCTGCCAAGGCAGGAGAACAAGGGCGTGGTTTCGCCGTTGTTGCTCAGGAAATTAGGAGTCTTGCGGAACAATCAAAGCAGGCAACCGGACAAGTAAAGGAAATTTTAAATGATATAGTCAAGTCGGTAAATCAAGCTGTTATGGCCACTGAGCAGGGCACGAAGGCTGTGGATCTTGGAAGTAAACTTGCTGCACAAAGCGGTGAAGTGATCCAGGCAATGGCAGAAAGCGTGAATGAAGCTGCTCAGGCGGCCGTACAGATTTCAGCATCCAGTCAGCAGCAAATGACAGGGATGGAACAGATCGTGCCGGCCATGGAAAATATACGGCTTGCCAGTGATCAGAATGTGGCGGGAACCAGACAAACGCAGGTGTCAGCCAACGCCTTGAATGATCTGGGGAAGAATATTAAAGCGATGATTGCGAAATATAACAGCTAAAAATGGATAAGCAGCAGGAGGCTTTTTACCGGGAGTTGCTGGCCGATTTGAAAATTGAGGCTGCAGAGCATCGGGACGTGTTTACCAAAAACCTGATTGCATTGGAACAGGCGGAAGGAAAAGATGTGCAGCATCTGACAGAAGTTATGTTTCGTGAAATGCATAGTCTGAAAGGAGCCGCCCGTGCTGTGAATCTGATCGAAATAGAATCTCTTTGTCAGGCGACAGAAAGTGTCATGTCACAAATAAAAAACAAGCAGCTACAAATTACACCTCAGCTGCTGGATATCTTTCATGAGGTCGTGGATCTATTGGATGTGCTGCTTCGAAACATCGGCCAAACCTTACAGGATGACACATCTTATAAATTAAGTTCTTTACTGAAGAGATTAAATTTAATTGTGGACGGCGATACAGAGAAGAAAAAAAAAGGATTCTCATTCAAAGACCTGGCGGGCAAAATGTCAAAAGACAAAGGCTTATCCTCTGAAGATGTTAAGGATGAGTCTTTTAAGGAGGAAGTGAGACCTCCCCAGAAAAAAGAAGAAACACCTTCTGCATTGAATTCTGAACTGTTGCCTAAGCATGAAAAAGAAGAGACCGTAAGGATTTCAACCGAAAGACTTGGAAAAATTTTAAGACAGGCAGAAGAATTGATTTTAGCCAAAGCAATGTTACAGGATGAGTTCAGGAAACTGGATGAGTTGCGTGAGTTGCATTTGGAACAGGCAAAGCATCATGATTCTTTTTTTAAGGATCAGACTAAAAAAAATTCGAGGGTAGATGCCGGGATGCTTGAAGCATATTCAAGCCAACAGCAAAAGAATTATGCCCGTATCCAGAAGGAGTTTCGTGCATTGGGGACAGGTTCTCAAATTAAAAGCAGAAGTATCTCACGCATGATTGATGATTTACTGATAGACATCCGAACAACACTGCTTGTGCCATTTACATCGTTCACGGATATGCTTCCCAAAACGGTTCGGGATTTATCCAAATCTCTTGGGAAATCTGTGATTTTAAAAGTAAGCGGAAGTACCATTGAAATCGATAGGCGAATTCTTGAAGAGATCAAAGATCCAATCATTCATCTAATAAGGAATTGTATTGATCATGGCATAGAAAGTGCCGAGAAACGCCTTGAAAATTCAAAACCTGCACAGGCAGAATTAAAGCTTAGCATTTCCCAAACTGAAGATCGGAGGGTAACCATCCAAATAAGTGATGATGGAGCGGGTATTGATGCAACAAAAGTAAGCGATTCAGCAGTTAAAAATGGACTAATCAATACCGATTTAGCAGGGAAACTTAACCATAGTGAAAGGTTAAATCTTATTTTTCGGTCGGGTGTTTCGACCAGTAAGGAGGTTACAACCATGTCTGGTAGGGGGCTGGGAATGGCAATTGTTGCTGAGAAAGTGGAAGGTCTAGGTGGTAAAGTAATGATTGATTCAACCCTGGGCAAAGGAACATCTTTTACAATTTCATTGCCGCTGACACTTACAACTTTCAGAGGGGTAATGGTGCGTTGTTGTGATCAGCATTTCATGGTAAATACAATGGTTGTTGAACGCGTAATGCGCATAGATCATTCTGACCTGAAAATGATCAATGATCGTGAAGCAATTGTTGTGGATGGGGAAAACGTAGGATTGGTTTCGCTGGGGGAGACACTAAACATCACCAAGCCGGATGTGAACCGAGGCATGCTACAGCATTTGTCTGTTCTTTTAGTCAATGTTGCACAGAAACGCCTGGCATTTGTTGTAGACGAAATAAAGGGCGAGCACGAGGGGATTGTGAAAGACCTTGGGCCGCTGCTTCAAAATGTGAAGAATATAAGTGGTGCAGTGGTTTTGGGAGATGGAAAGGTAGTGCCAGTAGTAAATACAAGGCATTTGTTGAACAATGGAGAAAAGGCATCGTTTTATAAGTATAAGATAGAACAAAAAGATTCAGCGACTCGAGGCCGGAAAAAAGTTTTGGTTGCTGAAGATTCTCTCACATCCCGATCCTTGTTGCGAAACATACTTGAAGTGTCTGGGTATGAGGTTAAAACGGCCGTAGATGGAGCACAGGCATATGAATTTCTTTGCAAGGAATCCTTTGATCTCTTGGTATCTGACATTGAAATGCCTAACTTAAACGGCATTGAATTGGTGAAAAAAGTAAGGGTGTCTGAAGGTCTGAAGTCACTGCCAGTGATGCTGATAACTTCGCTTGATACGCCCGAAGACAAACAAAGAGGATTAGAGGCAGGTGCGGATGCATACTTCGTAAAAAGTAGTTTTGATCAGACAAATATGGTGGAGATTGTGAAACAACTGATTTAGAATGCGAAAAGACAACTTAAGAATATTGGTAGTGGATGATTCCGCAGTGGTTCGTTCTTTTTTAAAGAATATTCTGCAGTTGGATAAAAACATACAAGTGGTTGGCATGGCATGTAATGGACTGGAGGCAATTGACATGGCACGGGATCTGAAGCCGGATCTGATAACAATGGACATAAATATGCCTGTTATGGGTGGTTTTGAGGCTACCAAAAGAATCATGCAGGAAAATCCTGCCCCCATTGTTATTGTGAGTGGGAATTATTCCCCTTCGGATGTAAGCATGACCTTCGAATCGCTTAAATCGGGTGCCGTAAATATCTTACCAAAACCCGCTGGTATTGGAAGTCCGGACTTTGAGAAATCGACCATAAAATTCAGGCAAATGATTTGGCTCATGTCTGAAATAAAAGTAGTCAGAAAATATGCAAGTGAGGCTGAAGGTGTTAAAATTGATAATAAACAGGAGAAAACGGTCGCAAAAGATAAAACCAGTTTGGTATGCATTGGCGCATCAGCGGGAGGGCCATTGATTTTGCAAAAAATCTTAAAAGATCTTCCAAAAGATATCCCATTTCCTGTTCTAATCGTTCAACATGTGGATGCTGGTTTTGCGGAAGGTTTTGCATCCTGGTTGAGGGAAACAACAAACCAAAATGTGAAGGTGGCTTCAAATGGTGAATGCATTGAAAATGGATGCATCTATCTTGCTCCTGGAGATTCTCATATAGGGATTCGCAATGATGATACACTTATGGTAAGTAAATCAGAGCCGATTCATGGTTGTAGGCCATCAGTTTCCTTCCTTTTTAGAACTGTGTTAGCCTTTGGTGCTAAAAGGACTGTCAATATCCTGTTAAGTGGAATGGGAAAGGATGGTGCTCTTGAAATGAAAGAATTGAAGGATGCAGGTGCCATCACAATTGCCCAAAGCAAAGAAACGTCTTTGGTGCATGGGATGCCAGGGGAAGCAATCAAGTTGGGAGGTGCCTGTAAAGTCATGGCACCAACAGAGATACATAATTACATTAAGTCCTTATTCTAAACTTTTGTAAGATGAAAAACATGAGTAAGATACAATTAAATAATACAAAAGTCCTCGTTGTGGAAGATTCTCCTGTACAGGCAAAGAAGCTCAAACATTTTTTGGAATATAATGGCTTTTTGGTTGTGCAAAGTTCAAATGGAGAGGAAGCCCTTGATGCCCTGGAAAAGGATTTGCCGCATATCGTTGTGAGTGATATTATAATGCCTGTGATGGATGGCTACGAACTGTGTGAGAGAATAAAAAAAGATGATAGACTAAAAGATATTCCTGTCATCCTTTTAACATCTTTGAAGGATCCAATGGATATCATCAAGGGACTACAAGCAGGGGCGGATAATTTTATTACAAAGCCTTATGATGAACAATATCTGTTGACACGTATACAACATCTGTTGATAAACAGAAACATTAGAATGTACGGTGGTACAGATATGGAAATGGAAATCGTTTTCAGAGAGCAAAAGTTTTTAATTAATTCAGAAAAGAAACAAATTCTGGATCTCTTGCTGTCTGTATATGAAGCTGCAATATTTCAGAATGATGAGCTGATAAAAACACAGAATATGCTTGAGAAGGCAAATGAAGAGTTGCAACAGGCGAACAAAGAACTTGACTCCTTCGCTCGTACAGTATCGCATGATTTGAAGAATCCCATTGCGAAAATTATGGGCTTTGTTGAGATTTTACTTGAAGATTTTACCGAAGGGATGGACCCGAATGCCATCCAATATTTACAAATAATTGAGCGAAGTACCGACAGTATGCTCCAATTGGTAGAGGATTTACTGCGCATGTCCCGCTCATCCACCATTGAACTCAAGATTACAGATGTTGACCTGACAAAAATTGCCAGAGAAATTATAGAAGGATTCAGAGAAAGTGAGCCGGACCGCGACATTGAGGTGATCATATCAGAGGGCTTGCAATGCCGTGGTGATGAAGGTCTGATTCGTGCAGCGATGCTCAATATGTTGGGGAATTCGTGGAAGTATACTGGTAAAACAGAAAAACCGGTCATTCTTTTTGGAAAGATGGATGAGCATGAGGAGCAACCCTTCTTTATTTCTGACAATGGTGCTGGCTTTGATATGGCGAAGAGTCATAAATTGTTCCGACCCTTTGAACGCATGCATCCAAGCACACAGTTTCAGGGAACTGGTGTGGGACTTGCAACGGTGAAGCGCATCATCGAGCGGCATGGCGGTCGTATATGGGTAGAAGCTGCAGTGGATGAAGGTGCAACATTCTTTTGGACCATAAAATCAGAAGCGTAAACCAGAAACAGAGAGGTATGAGGGGGCGTATTTTAGGAACATTGCTATTTTTGCTGTTACTGCCTGCATGTGAGACAGATCAAAGCAAACCAAAGGAAGACCTGGGGGAATTCTGGTTAGGGGAATTTGGTTATTCTGTGTCAGGTGCCTTTTTTATAAGTAGGCTGGATGCTGATTCAGTGCCAATCGTGACCCTTTCGCTTTATTCCGGATTTGAGTATCGCCCCGAGAGCAGTACCATTGGGCAAATTACCGGGATAGGAAATGTACTTGAGATATCCTGTCGATCTTCAGAACCAGAAAAACTGCATCCTGCCTATTACAATTTCAGTCCTGCTAATGATCCGTTTACGGTGAAACAAAGTGTTTTGAAATTAGCTTATAAAGTAAGTACTCAAAACTCCGACAGTGTTGTGTTTAATCAGGGCAACATAGCCATCACAGGGGAAGGTGAAAATAAACACCTTATCTACTTTTTTAAAGCCCCCGGTGGCGCCGAACTATCGGGCTACTACGATGGTCCGATACGGTTTTATAAATTACGTTCGGATCAAATGTAACAATCTGTGAATGAGAATTTACTCTGTCTTCAATAACTAAAACTACTTCCTCCAAGAAACTCCCTTAGTAAAGATGTTGGTGGAATTTCTTCTCCTTTAATTGCGTTGAAGTAACTCAGGAAATGAAGCAAACGTCGTGCTTCGGCAAATTCAGTACTGTCCTGACGCACTTCACGTAAAATAGGCTCCGCATAATTACGTAAAACAGCCAACTCAAATAAAAGTGCGGAATTGAACATTGCATCTGCATTTTCCTGATAAGGATAGATCCATTTATTTTCACCTTTGCGCACACTTTCCCATCTCGAGATGGTGTCTTTTGCTGAATAACCACGGTAATTATAATCACGAACGATGCGCCTGAGAAGGCGGTTGTCACTGGTAGGAATCCAGTTGTGGTCATCAATTGAGATGGTGGTGAGCGCAGAGACATAAACGCCGAATTTCAGATCGGATGCAATTGATGTTGTCAGTTCCGGATTCAGTGCATGGATCCCTTCAATGACCAGGATGTCTTTTGCATCCATTTTCATCTTGTGCCCGTTATAATATGCCCGACCATCTGCAAAGGAAAACTCAGGCAATTCCACTTCCTCCCCATTCAGCAAGGCTAGTAAATGGGTATTGAATAATTCAAGATCCAGGGCATAAAGCGATTCAAAATCATATTTGCCTTCCTTGTCAAGGGGGGTCTTGCTCCGTTCAACAAAATAATTGTCCATGCTGATGTTCCGAGGTCGTAGCCCTGCCACCTTTAGTTGTAGTGACAAACGTTTGCTGAAGGTTGTTTTCCCTGATGAAGAAGGTCCGGCTACAAGCACAATGCGCACCCCATTTTTCTCTGCGATCTGATCTGCAATGGCGGCAACACGTTTTTCCTGAAATGCTTCAGATACTTTAATCAGTTCCATTGCCTCATTTTGCTGACATGCTACATTGAGATCCCCAATGTTTGTAAGGCCCATGATCTCATTCCAGTCGGCATTTTCACGAAAAATGCGCATTAATTTATCCGATTGATGGACTTTCTTTAGCTTTTTCGGTTTTTGTCTGTCGGGTAGTTGCAGTAAAACGCCTTCATAATATGGGACCAGATTGAAAAGTTCAAGATAACCGGTTGAAGGGACCAGTGATCCGTAAAAATAATTAACGCATTCCTGTAATGTGTAATAAGCAGAATAGACACGTCCGGTGGATTCCAGCAACTTGACCTTGTCATTCAGGCCTTGCCTGCGAAATAGTTCCAGTACTTTTTCTGTTTCATCTTCATGTCTGACAAAAGGAATATCCAGCTTAACAAGCTCTTTCATTCGCTCATGAATCAGCGTTATTACTTCTGTTGTTAATGGGCGGCCCAGTCCCTTGATATGGCAGAAGTAGCCGTTGCTTACCGGGTGTTCTATCCGAAGGTATGCGTCTGGAAATATGTCTTTAATAGCTTTGTATAATACAAAGGACAAAGAGTGTACATATGTTCTGTGCCCGAAGACATCCTTGAATGTTTCAAATTCCACCTGTTTCGGTTTGAAAAGAAGAAAGTTCAGTTCTTTATTTTCGTTGTTTACCCTGGCACAGAGCGGACGCGGTTCTTCTGGTATCTTTTGATCCTTAAATAGTTCCAGAAGACTTGTCCCCATTGGATATTGCTTCCTGTTGTTTGTGTTAATACAATAAATTTCAACGTTTTTCTTCATGGTCTGCTAGCTCGTACATTATTCACCTAAAATAAACAATTTCTCGGGTTTGGCACAACATTAAAACGAAATCATTTACCGGCATTTGCAGAAGGTCACTACGGTGTGTTCTATTTTAAGCATTTTCTTTCTGAGGTTCTTCGTTTAAAGAGGCCTTAATATTCTATGGGTGATTCCTTTGCTTTTTTTCGGGGATTTGTATGGCGGATCTTGCTATAGCTTTTAAAGAAGCCAAAGGGAATGATTTTAAAATTTCATTCATTAATCGGATTATAAACAAACAATTTGAACATGAATCGTATTGCAATTCAGGATAGGAAATCTTATTTTGCATCAAATTTTGGTGAATGTCACGCAAAAAAAAATTTAGGTGCGATACATCCGGATGGGTGGAAGCTTATTCTGATCAGTTATTCAGATATGCTTTTCTCAGAATAAATAACCGTGAAGACGCAGAGGATCTTGTTCAGGAGACCTTTCTGTCAGGCATCAAGGGGCTTGATAACTTCCGTGGGGACTGCACTGAGAAAACATGGTTGTTTAATATCATTAACCGGAAAATCATTGATTATTATCGCAAGAAGTCAACACATGCTTCTTCAAATACAGTTTCTATTGAAGCAGACCCGGAGCTTTTCTTTAAGATGTTTTTTAAGGATAAAGGTGCACTGGGGCATTGGCGGGCAGATGCCACTCCTTCAGACTGGGGGAAGCAAGCGGATGCAGACCTTGAGAGCAGTGAGTTTATGAATATCCTTCAATTGTGCATGAGTCGTCTGCCTGCGTTATGGTGCAGTGTTTTTCGAATGAAAAACCTTGAAGAGAAAGAAAACAAGGAAATTTGTAAGGACTTATCCATAAGTGCGTCTAACCTTTGGGTGATTATTCACCGGGCGAAACTCCAACTGCGCGGATGCCTTGAAAAAGAGTGGATTAAAGCGTAACATTATGTGGCGATTAATGAATAAAATAATGCTTTCCTGCGAAGAAGCAACAGCCTTGATATCAGTGAAAAGGCATCGCAAAATTTCGATAATACAACAGATACAATTAAAAATGCATCTGATGGTCTGCCGTTACTGTCGCAGGTTTGATGTGCAAAATAATTTCATTGACCAGGCCATGGAAACATGGTTTGATACAGAAAAAGTTCATCCCACTGAACATATCAGTCAAAAGCAAAAAGCTTTTTTGCATAAAGTAGTGGATGAAGCATAATTCAGTCGCCAGGTTTCATTGACGACCTCCTTTTATTTTTTTGTAATTCACAGCGCTTAAAACCTTAAATATTATTTCTGTCAGATCGCACAAAAAAATGAGGTGACGGTTCTTAATTCAATATAAATATACAAATGCACTCAAGATTGTAATGCCAATACGTACCCTAAGCAGTAAGTTTTTTTACGGATGTTTATTCAATGTTGGCTTGAGCCGGAACATGTGTTGATTACCTGAGTTTCTTTTTGAAAAAATCGATGGTTCGGTCCCACGAAAGTTTTGCCGCCGCTTCATCATACCTTGGCGTGGTATTGTTGTGGAATCCATGGTTCACATCCGGATAGAAGTAGGCTGTATATTCTTTGTTGTTTTCTTTCAATACTTTTTCATAATCAGGCCAGCCTTTATTTACCCGGGTATCCAAATCTGCAAAATGAAGCATGAGCGGAGCTTTGATTCGGGTTGCATCTTCAGCAGATGGTTGTCCGCCATAATAAGGAACTGAAGCCTTGAGTGTTGGAACATGAACAGCCATCATGTTGGAGATCCATCCGCCAAAGCAGAATCCAACCACGCCAATATTTCCATCGCAATCTTTATGGGATTTTAAATATTCAAAAGCAGCAATGAAATCTTCAAGCATCTCCGCACTGCTGCGGTTTTTTTGCATCGTTCTTCCTTCATCGTCATTTCCCGGATAACCTCCCAATGGCGTCAAGGCATCCGGTGCGATGGTTATAAATCCTTCTAAAGCAGCTCTTCTTCCAACGTCTTTGATGTAAGGATTAAGTCCCCGGTTTTCATGAACAACCACAATCCCTGGTAATTTCTTTTTTACATTGGCAGGTTTGGATAAGAGTGCCTCGATGCTTCCTCCACCTTTCGGTGAATCATAGTTTATAAGACCTGAGTCCAGACGGGGATCATCCTCCGTCACAGTGATTGAATCTTTGTAATTGGGCATGATAAAACTGAGGAGTGAAGTCATTGTCATTCCGCCAACAGCATACATGGATAGTTTTTTAAGGAATAGCCTTTTACTGATGACGTTGTGAGCATATGCATCGTATAGATCGAAAACTTCCTGGCTGATGTCTGATTTTGTAAGCTTTTTCATAATATTCATCTTTTGATACAATCAGTATAACATTTGAAGCCGTTAATTGTTGACGTACGGCGTGTTATGGAGGTGAGTGCATATAAAAAGGGTTGCGCATTGTGTTAACGAAGGTTAAATGCTGGTTTTCGCTAAAATGCATGTAAGGAACTTTAGTTGTATTCGTCTATTAATTCAGAATGGATCTAAATAGTTGTAGTTGATTTATTGAATGCATGAGAGAAAAAAATACAAAGGCGCACCTATTGAAATCACCATGGAGGTTTCCATCGTGTTTTTGGATGAATGATTTGAATTTATTAAAAAGAATGCATTTGGAATTTTTGCCTGATTCGGACCATTAAATTTTGTGTAATGATCAGCTTTAAAATAATGAAATATGAAAGAAACATACAATATAACTAAGCGCTTTGGCTTATTACTGGTATTTACAATGAGTAGTTTAATACTTGCTAAAGCTCAGTTCAATGGGGTTGTAATGGATGATCCTGGAGGAGAACAGGAAGAGTTGCAAGCGTTATTGGGAGAAAACTTAACTGTGTTTGATTTTTGGGCAAGTTGGTGCAAACCTTGCCTGAATGCAATACCTGAATTAATTGAAATCTCAAAAGAGTTTGAAGCAAAAGGTGTAAAAGTTATTGGAATCAATGAAGATGGACCACGCAATCTTTCCAAGGTGAAACCTTTGGTAGAGGCCCTCGGAATAACTTATCCTGTATTGCATGACAAAGACCAGTCTTTCATGGAGCGAATGAATGTGACCGTATTTCCAACCATCATCATTGTGGATAAGAAGGGGCGCACAAAGTGGATTCACGAAGGTTATGAGAAAGGCAGCGGGGATGCGCTGAGGAAAAAGTTAAACAAATTGCTTGAAGCAAAATAAGTAATGCTATGAAGAACCGTCGCCCCACACGATTGCATCTACGAATATTTGTTCTAATCTGGTTGATTTTATTTTCTATGAACCCGATGGTCCATGCCCAGTTTTCAATTGCCAATATGTTGGAAACTCAGATTGGAAATATTCCGGGAGAATCACCTGATGATCTGAAGACTTTGTACAATCAATTTAACCTTCGGTATCAAATCAATGGACTAAGCGCCTTCATTCGGACAGAACAATATCATTCTGATATTCAAAATCCAAACGAATATTTTCAGTTGTCACGTTTTGGCGTCTATTATAAAAACAGGTATGTGGATGTGAAAGCAGGCCATTTCTACGAAACCCTGGGAAGAGGTCTTTTATTGCGGGGCTATGAAATTCCGGGTTCAATTTACGAAGATCCCGGAACACGCTCACGACAGGCTTTTTATAAAGACATGCAAGGTGTTTCGGCAACAGGAAGGTATGGTGGGTTTGATCTGAAGTTGATTGCCGGAAGAAGC
Organism: Bacteroidales bacterium; assembly: GCA_041584055.1. GTDB lineage: Bacteria > Bacteroidota > Bacteroidia > Bacteroidales > UBA5342 > JBFHER01. Next base: position 1,547 of record JBFHER010000039.1, on the reverse strand, counting down.
TTGCAAAATCAATTGCCGGTAAAAAATGAACATCGCAGAAATGATAGTATTCTAGCTGCGCAGATGAATTACCGTTTTGGGAGTCATGCTATCGGAGGCATCTGGATGCATTTGAACAACCCTTACCAAAACGACCATTTTGCATCCTTCAATGTGAATGGAACCGTGGGCGAAAAATGGTCTTATTATGCAGAGCTGGCAAAAAAAGTGCTGAATGAACAAGCTTACTTTACCTTGAATGATGCAAGCTCTTACGGCGCTTATGCAAGTGTCAGTTATTCGAGCAATAAAAGCGGATTTAGCCTTGAATATAAGGATTACCACAATTTTCTAATTGGAAATGGAGTGGCCGATCCGCCTACCCTGGTGAAGGAACACAGTTACCATTTGCTTAACAGAAGTACGCATGTTACAGAGTTATTGGATGAACAGGGGGTTCAGTTGGAGGTCTTCTCAGGGGCACTGGAGGATCATCTCTTTACTTTTAATTATGCAAGATCGGTGAATGATTTCGGACTGAAATTTAATTTTCAGGAGTTTTTCATTGAATGGGCAACTACAGGCAATACAAATTGGGAGTACAAGGTTTTTGCAGATTATGCCATGGACGATTTTCTACTTGAAAATCATCGGTTTGCAGGTGGAACCAATGTGAAACACCATTGTTTAAACGGATGGACCACGAGCCTGAATCTGGAATATCAACGTGTAAATCGTGGTCTTGAATCAGATATTGAGCTGATTGACAATGTGTATATGGCACTGGTTTTTTCAAAATCATCAAAGTTTTCTGCGGCATTTCAGGTCGACTATACAACCGACTCTTTTGTTGAAGAGGCGGCAGAAGATGGAAGCAAACTGTTTCCATCTGTTAACCTAAGTTATCGTCCGTTGAGTGGCCAGACCATACAGCTATTTGCTGGAGAGAGACGAGGAGGAAATGCCTGCACTGCTGGGATATGTTACGAGGTGCTTGATTTTAAAGGTGTGGAACTACGATGGACAGCTAAATTTTAATAAATACTAAATAGTACGTTATGAAAAAAGCAATTACTTTTATTCTTGTGATGCTTCTGATAGGAGCAGGGAACCAGTTAATGGCGCAGAAAAAGGCGTCAGATTTTACCCTGGAAAAACTTTCGGGTGGAAATTTTACCCTTTCTGATTATTCAGGGAAAGTGGTTCTAATTTTTAATTTTGGATCCAGTTGTGGCAATTGTAAGGCTGCAGCACCTACCGTGAATTCAACTTTAATTCAATATTTTAAATCCAATCCTAATTTCATTGCAATTGGAATTGACGACTGGAATGGAAGTCAATCAGCCGTAACCACCTTTAAAAATGTAACTGGTTTAGACATCCCACTTTTGTTAAACGGACGTGATGTTGTAAGCAATATGGGAAGCGATTACGATCAGCTTGTGGTCATTGATGCTCAGGGTTATATTGTGTTTCAGGAAACACAAAAAGGCGCAGGTGGTCAGGCTGTTAGGGCAAAGTCGGTGATTCAGAGTGCCCTGGATGCACTTGCCACTGACCTGGATGAG
>JBFHER010000038.1:0-20853 GCA_041584055.1 Bacteroidales bacterium | reverse complement strand
CCACCAGCACCTTCTGGTTGATCAATTAAAAACGCGTGGGAACAGTTTACGTCTGTTTTGAAACCTTGTTTCATCGACGTGTCTACTTTAATTGTTGTAATCGGCATGAATAGATTTTTAGATTAGAAATACCATTCAAAAATAAAAAAAAAAACGGCATTGTGAGAATATGCACAAAACATTTTGCACGTATGCTAATTTTATTTTCCGAAAAAGTGTAAGGGTGTATTTCAGCTCCGGGAAGCCATTTAAGGCTTCCGGATCGCTCAGGCATGCTAAATGTTTGTTTAGTGAAGGAGGTTTTCCAGTGTTGTTACAACCTTTTTAAAACTGGTTTCATTAAAACCAAGGGTGCTGTAAACAATTTTTCCATTTTTATTTACAACATAGGATCTTGGGATTGACGCATTTGCAAATTTTGAAAATATTGCCCGATCAGGATCGGGATAGAAAGGCATGGTGTAATTGTATTTTTCTTTGTAACTCTTTAAGTCATTCCAGCAGTGTTCACGTCCGAATATGAGAAGCTCAAAGTCGTTTCGATCTCCCATTTTATCCCATATTTCTTTTTCGAGATGTGGCATTTCCTTTTTGCATGGTCCACACCACGTTGCAAAGAATACGATCAATAAAGTTTTGCCTTGTAAGGCAGAAATTTCGATTTCCTGTCCGGGCCTTCTTTCAAAGGAGAAGTTTGGTACTTGTTCTCCTTGCAAATTACCCTCAAGCTGCGCAAAAAGAAGGACTGAGATTGTAGAAAAAATAAGCGTAAAAAATCCTTTCATACACACCTGTTTTTACATTCAAATAATAAAATTAGAGAATTAGCTTATTTTTTCCAAAACTCCATTCAGAACAATTGCGTCAAGAGACATGTTTTTAGCTGTTTTTGTTGCGTCAACATGGTTGTGCACAATGGGTTCGCCTTTAATGTTAAAAGATGTGTTAATTATAGACCGGATGTTAAACTCTGTTTTAAGGATGTTTAAAAGCTCAAAAATAAATGGATTGTCTTCCTTCTTATGTATGATTTGTATTCGTGCGCTGCCATCAATATGAACTGCTCCAGCTATTTCTTCTTGCTTATGTGGAAGTATTTGATGCTCCAACAACATGAATTTATTGAGATAATTTGCTTCGAGACCTGTGAAATAATTGAATGCCTCATTAAGCATCATAGGGGCAAGTGGCCGAAACCATTCCCTTTTCTTCTTTTCAATGCTGACCAAAGCAGCCAGCTCTTTTGAATCAGCTTTTGAAACGATGCTCCTGTTGCCAAGTGCTCGCGGTCCGACTTCTCCGTATTCATTACAAATTCCGATTACTTTTCCTTTGGCAATAAGTGACGCAACTTTACGAATCGTAGGCACATGAATTTTTGTCTGATATGATTCAATGCCCCAATTATTTAGGTAAGGCGAGTGTTTTGTAATAAAACCGTTCTTTTTATACTCAAGAGCGGAAGCGGCTCCAAGCGCAAGGCCGCTGTCTTCTGTACATGGTGGAATGTAGATATCCTCAAATAATCCGGAGCGTATGATGGCCTTGTTGCCAACAATGTTCAAGGCAGATCCTCCGCTGTAATAAAGGGTTTTGCATTTGGTTAAACCACGCAATCGATGCAACTCATCAATGAGTTTATCTATCCATAACTGCTGTAAGCTTGCAGCCACATCCTGCAAAAATGGATCCTGTAAATCGAAGGTTTCGGTGCGAACGCCGAAATTATGCTTCGCACTTTCAAAAAAAACGGAAGGGCTGCTCCAAATGGATTCAAATAAATCATTATTCAATAACCATTCCTTAATTTCAGGGTTGCTTTTACCATAGGAGGCATAGCCCATGAATTTGCCGGGGACACCATGTTGTGTTTTGAAATCGGCACTCATCAATCTAAAAACCAGTGCATTTGCATTGTATATTGATGACAGCTTCTTTAGTTTCCAGTGGTGTTCAACGGGCTTTAAAGTCCCATCTTTAAATATCCATGCAGAAAAATTACTAAGACTTGCTCCGCCATCATAATGAATAAGTAAACTGTTTTCTTTAAAGTTTTCACAGAAGGGAAGTTGGCTGTAGATATGTGCCAGCTCATGGTTAATAATGTAGGCATCCTGCGCACGATCAATGTTCCAGAACCGTGCTTTCTCTGGTGCGTTGAACAGTTTCTCATTGTAATTTGCTTCCATCCTGATTTTGCCATCAGTAGAAATAAAGCTCCTGCCTAAAATATTATCTGTCCAGATAAGGTCATAGTCCTTCTTTGATAGACCTTTCTCCTTCAATAAGTCAAACACATGTAAATGCATCGAATTATCATGTTTGATGCGTGTTCGTCTTTCCAATTGAAGATATGAACTGACATGGCCGTTTTCCATGATGGCGATTGCGTGATCATGCGCAAATGCGATGTCTCCGTCGGGATAACTGTCATGTATGCCATAAATGCCTACCGTTGGTTTTGCCATGTTAAAACTCTGCAATAAATCCGATTAAGGAAGCGATCATCAGGTAGATTATGATGGCATTCGAAATTCCAGGTCGGATGTGGTTTAAATGAATCGAAAGAAGTATACTCAGAGGAAAAGAGCTATAGATGAAGAAACTGCGTAAGGGAATTAAGCCAAATGAAAAATAGACAATATCCAGCAGCAAAAACAGAATGATTACTGCAATCACGTTACGTGAGTAGGTTTTTAAACGTTCAGTTTTACTTCGAAGGGTAGACAGAACCATTAAAGCAATTGCGCCAATACATACAAGAAAAACAACAAATCCCTGATTGATCGATTCAAAAGAATAATTAAATGCCTGGAAATGGTTGGCGAAATTTGTGCTGAGGCTTTGGAGATCACCCACTAAATACACAATCCCGACCAACAGTAAATACGGAATTATCAACCCAATCAGAGATGCAAGAAAGGTGCGTAGGTTTAAATATTTAAAGATCCCGGCAGTCATCCAGATAACTGGTACGAAATACAGGAGGGCAGGATTCAATAAACTTCCACCTGACAAGAGAAGGGCTGCATTTGTAACGCTGTTTTGAGGCTTTACTGCACTGTCAATATTTAAAAGCGAAAGCAGGGCCAGCATAATGAACAGGAGCCCAAAATGGGCAGGACTCAGTATGAAAATGTATTTTCCCGCGCCTAAAAAGGTAACCGTTATGAGCATGGGGATGAAAGATCGATACTGATCAATAATGTAAGAGTTGTTGAATAAGTAGGAAGAAAATGCAATCAGGGAAATAATTATGAAAAGTGAAGCCAATTCTCCAAATGCGGTGACGTTTAAGAAATCAATCAATTGCAATGCAGCACAAGGACATTCGGCTGGTGTGAATTCCCATTCCACCCTTGAATTAAGAATCGCAAGAAAAAGCAGCCAAATAAATGTGCTAAGGATAGAATAATTGGATCTGAAATGGCGTATGATCATTTAAAGTTGAGAATAAATTGTTTCAAGGTATGATTCGATAAGTTTAACAACATCATAAGAATGTCCGTTGAATTGATTCACAAGAATCGCAAATGCGTAGGGGGTATCATCTTTCATTAAATAACCTGCAAAGCATTTTACTCTGTCCATTGACCCGCTTTTTGCCCATACCTTCCCTTTTAATTCAGATGATTTCAGGAAATAGGAGACAGATCCTTCCAGTCCTGCTTTTGGTAAACTCGCCTGGAAAATGGTCCCATAATTACTTTTTATCTGCATGTATGTGAGCACATCTGTTATAAGCTCAGCATTTACAGCATTGGCAGGTGCCAACCCGGAGCCATCCAACATAAACAAGCCGGAAATGTCAACGCCGTTGTTTGCCCATAAAGCCTTGATGGCATTAATCCCTTGCATGCCTGTTTTGCTGTCCGCATTGCTTGAGAGCATTTTTATCAGGTGCTCTGCATATTGGTTGTTGCTGTTTGTGTTGATGATTCTTACCAATTCCTGAAGATCCGGAGACACTGTCAGGTAGGCTGTATTGCCAGGAATGTTCTGTGTGCTGGCAAGAGCAGTTCCTTCAATTTTGATTCCCGCATTTTCCAGATGTCCTTTAAGATGTCGAGCCAGAAACAAAGGTGGTTCCGGGATGGCCCCTTTGATCATAAAATCCATTTTATCTGAAGGAATACTTCCCCTAATAACTTTTTGATAGTTTTGAGGATCCCCATAAATGTATGCACTGTCATTTTTACTTCTGTTTCCTATCGCTTCAGATGTGATTTTCAATCCAGGAATTTCAGGTTGAACCATGGCGATCTGTGCCTTTTGTCCGAGTTTGGTTGATCGAAAATAAATCTGATATCGATTGTCATATACAGATAAACCATACGCTCCGGCGCCATAATAATTACCAATGTCTTCCCAAACCCAACGACCTGGAATTGTTGCATCAAAAATGCCGTGAGATGCAATGATGTCACCCTTAATCGTATGTATGTCAAGTTGTTTCAGTGTTTTGGTCCAGTCCTGGATAAAATTCAAAGGGTCTGGCAAATATTCAGATCCAAGACTGGGATCGCCACCGCCTTCGATTATCAGATTACCGGAAAGGACTCCATTTTTAATCGTGCCGGTGTATTTGAGCTTTGTTTCAAACCGAAAATCAGGCGAAAGAAGCTCTAAAGCGCTTGCAGTTGTAATTAGTTTTTGTACGGACGCCGGATGAAGACTTGTATTTTCATTGTATGCAGCTACCGTTTTTCCTGTTCTACAGTTTTTAATTGAAATGCCAACCTGTGCGTGAGCAAGTACATCCTCAGCACCCAATGGGTTTTGTGATATGACCCCTTTGTCAGTGAATCCGCATCCAAATAATAAGTAAATACACAGTAAACAGCTTATCGTTTTTGTCATAGAAATCGTTTTTGGTAAAAATATTGAATTAATCAGGATGCAGGAAATATTCGTTCTGTTTTTTCGTCTTTATGCCGAATCGGGTTTATATCAGTTATATTTTTATAATTTTGTGGAAATATTAATTGAATGAATTTTTTCGAACACGTAGGCAAGTACGGTATGTTAATGGGGAAGGTATTCTCCAAACCAGATAAACATAAAGAGTTTGGACGTCTGTTCATCAGGGAAGTTCAAAAATTGGGTGTTCAGTCCATGGGCATTGTTGCGATAATATCCGTTTTTATTGGTGCTGTAATTGCTATTCAGACAGCCTATAATATGGAAAATCCGCTGCTTCCCCGATATACAGTGGGATTAGTAACCAGAGATACCTTTTTCCTGGAATTTGCCTCAACCATTGTAGCATTGATTTTATCCGGGAAAGTTGGATCAAACATTGCGTCCGAAATTGGCACCATGCGGGTAACAGAGCAGATTGATGCCCTTGAAATAATGGGTATTAATTCTGCAAATTATCTCATCCTTCCGAAAATTACGGCTTTTGTATTTATTTTTCCATTTTTGGTTTTGTTCAGCATGTTTCTGGGCGTAATTGGAGGATTTATTGGGTGTGTTCATCTGGCTGGCACGGTCACTGCCACTGATTATATTTTTGGGATTCAATACTATTTTATTCCATATTACATTACGTATTCTTTAATTAAATCACTGGTGTTTGCATTTATCATTACATCCGTTTCTTCTTATTATGGCTATTATACCAGCGGAGGTGCCCTGGATGTTGGAAAATCAAGTACCACAGCTGTTGTAAATAGCACCATCACTATATTATTATTCAATGTGATTCTAACAAAATTGTTACTGGCATGATTGAGGTGAAAAATGTTTCAAAATATTTTGACGGCAGACAGGTGCTTAAAAATATTAGCACCACTTTTGAGGCTGGTAAAACAAACCTGATTATCGGTCAGTCGGGATCCGGAAAAACAGTGTTGTTAAAAAGCATTGTGGGTTTACATCGGATCGAAGAAGGTGAGATATTGATGGATGGACGTCCTTTCTCTGGCTTGAAACGGAGCCGGGATATGAAATCCATCCGCAGAGAAATGGGCATGCTTTTTCAGGGTTCTGCCCTGTTTGATTCCTTCACGGTTGAGGAAAATGTGCGATTTCCCCTGGATATGTTCACAACAATGACCTACAAGGAAAAGTTGAAACGTGTTGACTTTTGTCTGGACAGAGTGAATATCAAAGGTTCTAACCATCTGGCACCAAGTGAGATCAGTGGGGGTATGCAAAAACGTGTGGCAATTGCCAGAGCCATCGCACTGAATCCGAGATATCTTTTTTGTGATGAGCCGAATTCTGGTCTTGATCCTCAAACGGCCATTGTTATTGATGCACTTATCAAGGAAATTACCAGAGAATTTAATATGACGACAGTTATCAATACCCATGATATGAATTCTGTGATTGATCTTGGTGAGAGTATCATCTTTATCGCACAAGGGGAGAAAGCCTGGGAAGGATGTAGTGATGATATCTTTACAACGGACAATCAAAAGTTGAAAGATTTTGTTTTCGCCGGAAATCTAATCAAAGCTCTGGAGGACAAACACACGCATAAAGTCCTATAAATAGAGCCTTCAACTTTAGTTCTTATCTATTTTATAGGGGATAGTGATGATTTTTTATCGTTTTGATTAAACCAATTTACGTTTCAAGACATATAGTAGTGTGCCTTTTTGGGATGGTATAAAATTGAATGCATGGAAAGTACTCGGGATAATATCTCTTTTGAAGAATTCAAACAGGAAGTTTTAAACGATTATAAACTTGCAAAGGTGAGCAGACATGCCAGTTTGCTCGGAAGAAAGGAAGTGCTTCTTGGGAAAGCCAAATTTGGGATATTTGGCGATGGCAAAGAGCTTGCTCAGATCGCAATGGCCAAAACATTTCAGAAGGGTGACTGGCGTTCAGGGTATTATCGCGATCAGACCTTCATGCTGGCAGCAGGAATGCTTACCGTGGAAGAATTGTTTGCTCAGTTATACGGAGATACTTCTTTGGAAAGAAATCCGTCTAATGGTGGCCGGGCAATGAACAACCATTTTGCCTCCCGTTCTATTGCTGAGGATGGGAGCTGGAAGCACCTGTCGGAATTGAAAAATTCTTCCGCTGATATATCCTGCACTGCCGGACAAATGCCTCGTTTGATAGGATTGGCATATGCATCAAAATATTTTCGTAATAATGCTGCCCTGGCGGCGTTCGATCATCTGAGCAAGAATGGAAACGAAGTTGCATTTGGAACCATAGGTGATGCAAGTACATCGGAAGGACACTTTTGGGAAACAATCAATGCTGCAGGTGTGCTCCAAATCCCCATGGTTATTTCTGTGTGGGACGATGCATATGGCATCTCAGTACCAAAAAAACTTCAAACAACCAAGGAGAGCATTTCATTGGTTTTGAAAGGGTTTGAAAAGCAGAAGGGCACAAATGGCATCCGCATATATCAGGTTAAGGGTTGGGATTATGTTGGCCTTGTAAAGGCTTATCAGGAAGGAGTTACCTTAAGCAGGGAAAATCATGAGCCAGTTTTGTTTCATGTGGATGAATTGACACAACCACTGGGACATTCCACCTCAGGATCTCATGAGCGATATAAGTCGGTGGAACAGTTAAACTGGGAAAAGAAACACGATTGTATCCTTAAGATGGAAGAGTGGATTCTTGAGAAAAAAATTGCGACACCAACAGAATTAAAACAGATTGACGAAGCAGCATTAAAAGAAGTGAGACAGGCACAGAAGGATGCATGGAAAGTGTTTCGTTCTGTGTTTGACGGCTATAAAAATGATCTTGTAAAACTCATAACGCATCGAAAATGTCAGTGCGCCTCTCAGAATGGCGAGAAGATTGATGCAATAATGGGAGACCTGGAAAAGGTAATCAATCCGGTGAAAGAGGATTTGATGAGGACCGCAAAAAAAATCCTGCGCTATGCATGCAATGACTGTTTTGGACGGAGAAGCCTGAGTGATGAACTACGTGAATGGATCCGGGAGAAGCAGTTGGAAAACGTTTCTCTTTATTCTGATCATTTGTACAGCAAGGTAAATTCGCCCTTGCACATACAAAAGATAGAGCCATACTACAGTGGTGGTATGATTGACGAAAACGGCAGTGACATTCTGCGGCGGAATTTTGACGCTTTGCTGGAGAATGATCCCAGAATTGTTGTGTTTGGAGAAGATTCGGGAAAACTGGGTGACGTCAATCAGGGACTTGCAGGTTTGCAGGAAAAGTACGGCGAAAACCGGGTGGCTGACACCGGAATTCGGGAAACAACAATTATTGGTCAGGGAATTGGGATGGCGATGCGTGGACTACGCCCGATTGCCGAAATTCAATACCTGGACTATCTGCTTTATGCACTCCAAACCATGAGCGATGATCTGGCAACATTGCACTGGCGAACGGTTGGTGGACAGAAGGCCCCCCTGATTGTACGCACAAGGGGACATCGATTGGAGGGAATATGGCATTCCGGCTCCCCAATGAGCTTGTTGATAAATAGTTTGCGCGGGGTGCATATCTGTGTCCCGCGAAACATGACTAAGGCAGCAGCATTCTACAATGCCCTGCTGCAATGTGATGATCCGGCTTTGGTGATTGAACCATTGAACGCCTACCGTTTGAAAGAAGCTGTTCCTGAAAATTTAGGAGAATTTACCCAACCGCTTGGAGTTCCTGAGCTGATGGAAGAGGGAAATGATATTACAATTGTAACCTATGGAAGTTGTGTGAGAATCGCCCAGGATGCCATGTTGCATTTGAAAGAATTTAATATCTCAGTTGAATTAATAGATGTACAAACATTGTTGCCTTTTGATGTGAATCATACAATCGTTGAATCCGTAAAAAAAACAGGCAAAATTCTTTTCTTTGATGAAGATGTGCCGGGAGGAGGCACCGCATATATGATGCAAAAAGTATTGGAAGATCAGAAGGCATTTTACTACCTTGATTCACCACCCAGAACCCTTTGTGGTAGAGATCATCGTCCTGCATATACAAGCGATGGGGATTATTTTTCAAATCCAAATGCGGATGATGTGTTTGAATATGTGTATGAGATGATGCATGAATATAATCCGAAAATGTACAAGAGCCTGCTTTAAAATCCGAACTAAAAAGTATGTGCATAGATGATTTTATTTGAAGCTTCCGTTTGATCCAAATGAGAGAGGTATAGCATGAATTTAGCAAGCAATATTACCTTTTAAACTTACCAGTTTTTTTTCAAAATGATCTTTTTGTAACCCACATTTGATCCTTTCCGTCCAGTCTGAAAATCCGATCAATAAAGGAAAAAAATCAAATTATGTTTTCTAACCTTTTTAAGAAGTTTAAAAATCCCAATATTTTTAACACCTTTGCTTTATGACACAAAGATGATTATGATGATTTGGAAGAAAGCAGGATTGGTGATTTTTTTAGGTGTTTTTACTTTTTTTACTGTGGCCTCACAGGAAGAAGGACAAAAAATGGTGGCTTGTGTGGGATTTTATAACCTTGAAAATCTATTTGATACCTTTGATGATCCCAATGTTATTGATGAAGAATTTCTACCCGAGGGAAAGAAAAAGTGGGATTTTGAAAAATACAGTCTGAGACTTAAAAACACAGCCACTGTGATCGAAAAGCTGGGAGGAAAAAACTATCCTTACGGTCCGGCGATCCTGGGAGTGTGTGAAGTTGAAAACAAAAAGGTTCTACAGGATTTAGTGGCCATGCCACAGATCGCAAATCGCAAATATGGGATTGTGCATTATAATTCTCCTGATAAACGTGGCATTGATGTGGCACTTTTGTATCAGCCACGCTTTTTCGAGGTGGAAGAGAGTAAAAGTTACCGTTTGACGATTCCGGGAAAAAATGACTTCTTCTCGCGAGATCAATTACTTGTAACAGGCAAACTTAATGGTGAACGCATGCACATTATTGTGAATCACTGGCCATCAAGATGGGGAGGTGAAAAAGAAAGCAGACCTTTGCGGATTGAAGCTGCAAAGCTTTGTAAATCAATTGTTGATTCCATACAAAAGAGTGAAAAAGAGGCAAAGATTATTGTTATGGGTGATTTTAATGACGATCCTTCTGATTTGAGCATGAAGAAAATAATGAAGGGGAAAAGCAATATCGCTGCAGTTTCTTCTTCGTCCATGTATAACCCGATGCGGAAACTGCATGATGCAGATGTAAAGGGAACTTTGATGTACAGAGGAAAGTGGAATTTGTTCGATCAGATATTGCTGTCAAAATCACTTGTGAAACCAAAGACTACATCCTATTCATTCTTCGCCGCGCAGGTTTTCGATCAGGAATTTTTAAAGGTGAGCGAAGGTGATTATAAAGGTTATCCATTCAGAACCTATGTGGGGGATAATTTTCATGGAGGCTACAGTGATCATTTCCCGGTATATGTCTACCTGATCAAAGAACATAACTAACGCTAAAGTATTTGCTTTTGCATTGCTGATGTCCCATGTCAGGCTGAAAAGAATGCATTAATCATGTGTCCATTTAATTCTTAATCCAAGTTGTGCGGATCTCGGACTCCCGGGGTAATAATACCTTGGTTCTGCCGTGCCAAACGCTGTTGCATTCGGAATCAGCATTGATGCGTAGTGCTGATTAGAAAGGTTTCTGATTTTACCATAAATGACAAGTTGTACCAGTTTACCCATTGCCTTTGAATAGGATGTTTCTAGATCTGCTAAGGGAAAGCCATTATAACTAAGTTCGTTGGAATCATTGAGAAACTGTTTCCCCCTTTGTTGAAAAGTTCCCTTCAATGTCCAGGTTCCAGAGAAAGTGTACAAGAGGTTTGTGCTCGCAGTATAACTGGGAATTGCCGGTAGTTTTTTTCCGGAATAATCAACTCCGTCATCAGTGAAATCTGTAAACCGATTGTCCGAAATAAGAAAGAACAATTCCGCCCGAAGTGCGTGTTTTTTTGATTTTAAAAAATGATAGCGTGAGCTGAGTTCCAGTCCCTGAAGGATCGTTTTTCCTGCATTCACAGCCATGAACATGTCTTCTGAAAGGCGTTTGTTTACAAGCATGTTTTCAACCTGCATGTGGTACAAAGATGTGCTCAAATGTAAACGATCATTGAGGCGTGAGAAATCGGCCCCTAATTCAAAGGATTTGGATGTTTCAGGGGATAGATCCGGATTCACAATACCTTCTGGTAACAGACTTTCTTCAACGGATGCCGGGGCATAGCCCTCTGCATAGGAGCCGAAAATCCGGAAGGAACCGGGTGGGATGTAATTGATAGCAATCCGCGGCGACAAGATGACTTTACTATTGAATGTTTGCAGTCCTTCTTCCTGACTTCCGGGAACACCCAGGTCATATGAAAAGTGACTGATTGTGAGCGAGCCAGAAAGGGAAATTTGCGCATTGAGATCATAATTTATAGCAAGCAAATTGTCATTTTGAAAACGATCCTCAATGAAATTGTTGATCATATCTACTTTGAGTCCATTGTTCGTTTCAAATGTTTTCCATTTAAACCTTTCATGCATGAGTTCAATGCCAAGAATGAATTTAACAGGTCCCATGGTGTAATTGAGAAATTCTCTGAAACCGGATATGGCGGACTGGTCATCAAGGATATTAAACGGCCTTGATTCATAATGATTGGAAAGGTGGTTGTACAGCGTGAGGCTGTTTTGCAGCTTATTGCTTATGTCCGATGTGAGTGTAAGGCCGCCGGATAATTTATAATAGTCCTCATGCCCTTTTACTGCCAGCCAGTTTGGCGCTGCTTGTTGCGGATTTTCAGTGAAATCTGAAAAATTCAGTGAACTTGGGATCTGACCAAAAACAGTGCTGTAATTAAAAAGAATTTGTAATTGATGTTTTTTCCCAAACCAATTTGCTGTCAACAGCGCATTTTTCCGTTTAAATTGATTGTTCTCACGAAAACCATCTGAACTTGTTTGGGTTAAATGAGAGTTCAGAGACCAGGCTTTTGTTTTATGTGCGACGCCGGCACTTGTGTTTAAACTTGCAAAAGAACCAAATGCCTGAGCGATTTCTACTGATGTGCCTTGATGTTGGGGATAGGAGGGATGTAACAAAATTACACCTCCTATGCCGGCACCATAAAGGTGGGATGGACCTTTGATAACTTCGATGCGACCCAATGAAGTAGGAGAGATGTCCTCCAGAGCCGTTGTTCCTTCGCCCGATGTTATCGGGATGGCTCCAAGGTATGCCTTAATCCTGTTTGTCCCATAAGGATTTCTGGAGCCGATGCCTCTGATTGTAATTCTACTTGTTGTATGTGTGCCCTCCTGAAGGGTGAGTCCCGGCACTGACATCAGAAGGGAATTTCCTGTGATATCTAAAAGTGTGGAAGCATCCTGTAATTGAATAAGGTCAATGCGTGCAGGTGTTTGGTTCAGTGTTTGATTTAATTTACCTGCACTGACCACTGTTTCTTTCAGATTGACCACATCAGGGATGAGTTCAATGGTGAGAAAGCCTATGTTTTTATCAAAGATGATTTGGCGACTTTGATAGCCCGGATGAGAAATATATACCGTGTCCCCAAGGGGCCGTTTTATTTGAATAACGCCATGGAGATCAGAAAGGGTGGTTTCTATCTGACGCCCTGTAGCCTTCACAGCGGGAACCGGTAATTTTGTGTTTATGTCAACCACCCTGATTTGTGAATATAATGCCTGTGAAAAAAACAGAATTATAAGCACGAAAAACAGGTGGGGCATTGATAACTGTCTATTCATTTACAGGTATCAGTTTCAAAATTTTTCCGGGAGATTCCACACCGATATACAGGTATCCGTCGGGACTGAGTTTTACATTTCTAACACGTCCTATGTTTTCCAGTAGTTTCTCGTGACCGGCGACTTTCCCATCTCTCATGATGACCCGCTCCAGGTATTTGAATTTTAGTGATCCCATAAAGATGTCACCTTTCCATGCAGGATATTTATCCCCTAAATTGATGTCCATCCCACATGGTGCAATAGACGGAACATAATAGTCTTCAGGTTGTTCCATCCCTTCTTTTTCGGTAAACTCCGTTAAAATGGTGCCGTTATAGTTGATGCCGTAACAGATTTCAGGCCATCCATAATTTTTGCCTGCTTCAATCAGGTTGATTTCGTCACCGCCCTTGGGACCATGCTCGCTTGACCATAATTCATTTCTTTCAGGATTAAATACAAGTCCCTGAGGATTTCTATGCCCGTAAGAATAGATGGAAGGCATGGCATTTTTAACATTTATAAATGGATTGTCTATCGGAATTTTGCCGTCGTCATGTAAACGGTGAATTTTACCACAGTCGTTTTCAAGGGTTTGGGCATTTTGCATCTCTCCCCGTTCTCCAACCGAGAAGTATAAATAGCCTTCATTGTCAAAGGTGATTTTACTGCCATAATGATGGCGACGCTTTGTGTCCGGCTGAGCCTTGAAAATACGTTCCTGATCAATAAGCTTGTTGCCTTTTAATCGAGCCCGCATGATGGCAGTGTTGCCAATTTCATCCGTGGCGTTATCTGCATATGCAGAATAGGAGAAATAGATCCATCCATTGGACTTATAGTCGGGATGAAGTTTTATGTCCATTAATCCTCCCTGTCCTTTTGCAATAACCTTTGGAACACCACTCAGCTCAATGCGCTTTTTGTTTTTGTCAACATGGTACATCTTTCCATTCCGATCTGCAATGAGCATACTGCCATCTGGTAGGAAATCCAGTCCCCAGGGAATTTCCAGCCCCGTTACAACGGTGTCAACAATGAAGCGTTGTTCCTTCGACACAATGATTGTTGGTTTTGTTGATGCCACAGCACCTGCGCCGCTTTTAAATCCCCCCTGTTTTATATATGCAGCCAGGGCCCTCAACTCACTTTCACTGAAGGCAGCATCAAAAGAAGGCATGCCCATTTCATCCTGGCCATACTTTATACTTTTGTATATACTGGCTTCATTGCTACCATACAGCCATTGTTTGTTCTCAAATTTTTCAAGTTTATCCCCATGACAACCCGCACAATAAAAGAGATAATTTTTGTGTGCAACATTTAATTCTGTTTCAGTCGTGTTTTGAGAAACTGTGGCAAGACCAACTCCGATAAAGGGAAGTAAGAAAACGAAAACCTTGTGAATAGAAAGCATCATTGTAAATCTTTTGGTTAAAAATACAACACCAATTTACAAGAAATGTTTGAAACGAAAAAAAGGCTATCCGTTCTGACTAATTAATGTTAGGCGTTCGATGTCAATTATTTCTATGGATTCAGCGTCCATACGTATTAAACCATCATCCTTGTACTTGGTTAGGATTCGGGTGGTGCTTTCAACCGACATGGCAGCAAGTTCTGCAAGTTCCTTCCTCGATAGTTGAAGCGGGAAACATGTGGCTTTGTAAATGCGATTCGACAGGCAAAGAAGAATGTCTGCCAACCTGCCATAGGTTTGCTTTTTTGTTAAACAAAAAAATCTGCCAAATGCTGTCACAGTGTTTTCACCAAGCATGCTTACAATTTTTGCGGCAAATGGTGCATTTCTGTTTAAGATCGTTTTAAAAGCATTGATATCGATCAATTGTACTTTGGAGTCCAGGTATGCCTTGGCTGAATAAAAGAACAAATTGCTTGAGTCGTTTAAAAAAGGAAGACCAATCAGGTTGACCGCCGGCAGTATTTTTATGATCAACGTTTCGTTGCATCCTTCCATATAAATTTTTGCCAAACCTTCATGTAAAACCATGATGTGCGAAGCAAATGCGCCTTGTTTGCAAATGTTTTCTCCGCGATCGTAGTCAACCATTACACTGTTCTCTTCAATGAGCTTGATGTCTTCTTCTGATAAAAACTTGAAGCATTCCAATTCATTGTTTCCTAGTGTACAGGTATTTACGTGAGATCTTTTCATATATAAATATGTGTATGTCTTGCAAAGATACGTCATAGGTCATAAAAATCTATGATATGGATCAATGTTTTACAATACAAAGATGCACTAAAAGTTCGTTTCCAAAGCCTGACACTTTCTTTTAAAGAAATTTTTATCTAATTATTTTCACCACATAAATCTTGAACAAATATTATGAAGAAACTGAGGTACATACTGATCTCAATTTTAGTGACACTGATTTTACCAGGGCTTGTTTTGTTGGGCGTGCTAAAGATTAGCAATTTGGAACACAAAGCACTTCCGGTGGATGTGATCTTAAAATCTGAACATGTAAAACCGGTTGATCATTCTCAATTTGATGTTTTACAGAAGGAGTTTGAATCGCCTTTCGAGGTGACAGAAACCTGCTTGGGATGTCATAATGGACGTGACGACCAAATCATGGAAACGGCTCACTGGAAATGGGAGAGGGAAACGGAAATTCCCGGCAGAGGGACGGTGACAATCGGGAAAAAAAATCTGATCAATAACTTTTGCACTGGAGCAAGAGGGAACAATGGTTCTTGCATGAGATGTCATATTGGTTATGGCTGGAAGGACAAGTCTTTTGACTTTTCTGATAATAAAAACATTGATTGTCTTGTATGCCATGATAATACAGGAACCTATTTCAAGCAAAAAGGAAAAGCCGGGATGCCTGCCACTGAAGAAACTGCAGATCAGTACTTCTCTGTACCTGATTACAACTATGTATCTCAAAATGTGGGCTTGCCGAATAAGAATAACTGCGGTGTTTGCCACTTTTATGGAGGTGGGGGAAACAACGTGAAGCACGGAGATTTGGAAGAAGCACTCTTGAGCTGCTCAAAAGATGTGGACGTTCATATGGCTATGGAAGGAAAAGACATGGCATGCATCGATTGTCATATTACGGAAAATCACCTTATAAAAGGAAAGCTGTATTCCGTTTCCTCCATGAATAAAGACCGCATTACCTGTGAACAGTGCCATACCTCAGCACCCCATCAGGATTTGGTGATTGACAGGCACAACGAAAAGGTGGCTTGCCAAACATGTCATATCCCGGTTTATGCCAAAGCAAATGCCACAAAACTTTGGTGGGACTGGTCGAGTGCCGGTGAATTGGATGATATGGGATTGCCCATTTCAGAGAACGATGCAGATGGTAATCATAACTATTTATCCATCAAGGGAAATTTTGTGTGGGACGACCATGTAAAGCCTGAATACTATTGGTTTAACGGCACAGCTGATCATTATTTGCAAGATGATACAATCAGTGAAATCCCGGTAAAGATCAATACGCTTTTTGGCGAATACCGTGATTCTGCATCAAAAATATACCCGGTGAAAGTACATCGTGGAAAGCAGATTTATGATGTTAATAATAAAACCCTGATCAGCCTTAAGTTATGGGCGAAAGAACAGGGAGAAGGCGCTTATTGGCAAGATTTTGATTGGGATACAGCGGCAATTCTGGGTATGCAGTACAATGAACGGCCCTATAGTGGTGAATGGGGTTTTGTGGCTTCTGAAGCTTATTGGCCTGTGAATCACATGGTCTCACCAAAAGAGGAGACACTTTCATGCGCCGAATGCCACTCTAAGGAAGGAAGATTGGCCAATCTGAATGATTTTTATCTTCCGGGGCGTGATCGTAACAAGTTAGTTGACATTGGAGGGATTTCACTCATCATTGCAATCCTGATCGGCATCGTCCTGCATGCATCAGCCAGGATAATCAGTAGCATTAAATACAGAAAAAAGTAAATCATGGAGAAAGTAAAAATATATAGTAAGTTCGAACGCTTCTGGCACTGGACACAGATGGTGCTGGTGACGCTTCTGATCATAACGGGATTTGAAGTGCATGATTCGTTTGATTTTTTTGGGTATGAATCAGCGGTTCGTATTCATAACGCATCTGCATGGGCATTCATCGTTCTAACTGTGTTCTCCGTATTCTGGACATTTGTGACGGGCCATATCTATCAGTTTGTTCCATCCCCTAAATATGTTGGGGAGCAAGTTCAGTACTATCTGAAAGGAATTTTTAAGCAAGCGCCTCATCCAACAAAAAAGACACCTGAAAACAAACTGAATCCCTTGCAAAAGATTGTTTACTTTCTGCTAATGGTGGTGATCTTTCCCCTGCAAATAATTTCCGGTTTGCTGTATCTGTTTTTTCACACAACAAATAATCTTGTAATGCTTGAAAAGCTGGGTCCAATTGCAATTATACATACAATTGGTGCGTTTCTGATGATTGCGTTTTTGATGACCCACATGTATTTAATAACCACCGGAAAAACCGTTTCATCCAACATAAAAGGAATGGTTTCTGGCTTCGAAGAGGTGGAAGAAGATGAAGAACATTAATAACTCTAGAGAAATGAAGAAAATAGTAACATTCGTAGGATTCGTAGCATTGATAACACTGTTGAGCAGTTGTGGGGTGAAAACCTTTGAAAGTGCTGACGACATGGTTGAAAAGGCCCTTGATAACGTGAAGCTGGTAAATGCCCAGGAACTAAAAAGCATCATGGAAGGAGAAGAATACTTTACCTTGATTGATGTCCGCCAAAAAAGTGAGCATTATTATGGATACATCCCTGGCTCAATGGTTATCCCCCGCGGTAGTTTAGAGTTTAGCATTGGAGATGCGAAATTCTGGGAGGATGAAGGCTTGTATCTTCCCGAGAAAAAAGAAAAAATCATCCTTTATTGTAAAAAAGGAAATCGTAGCATTTTGGCTGCGGATGCACTTATTAAAATGGGATATAAAAATGTGCTTGCCTTGAAGGATGGATGGAAAGGATGGGAACTGGCCTTCCCTGACCTCACAGAGAAAAACCTGGATATGTTATCCGGTGGTGGGCACGAAGAAGTGGATACCGGAGGATGCTAGCATATAATTGTACTAAAACTTTAATTAATCATTTAACCTTTTATTTATTATGAAAAATTTATTTAAATATCTATTTCTGACCTTGGTAGTTAGTGGATTTGTATTTACGAGTTGTGAGGATGAAGTGGCGGAAAAAGCTGCGTCTGAAATACTTGTAGAATACCTGGATCAGATTGATCTGGATCTTGGAAATGTCATGTCAAATGCAGATGGGCAAAAGTTTGTAATGGGTGCGCCTGCTGATGGAAACGTGAGTGCAAAACATGTGATTGACATCCGTTCAGCGGAGAAATTTGCTGAAGGACACATTGCCGGTGCTGTGAACGTTGAATTAAAGAATATCCTGACAGAGGCTGCGACAGCTGCAAAACCAATTTTGGTTGTGTGTTACACAGGTCAGACAGCATGTTATGCGACTGCTTTGTTACGTTTGTATGGTTATACCGATGCTCAGGCTCTGAAGTGGGGGATGAGTGGTTGGAGCCCAACCACAGACAGCTGGACAGGTAAATTAGGAAACGAAGCTGATGGACATGTAAACTGGTCATATGGCGCAGCTCCAGCAAACAATGTGTATGAAATGCCTGATTTTGATGGTTTGTCTGTTGATGGAATGAATTTATTAAAAGAAAGAGTTGAGACTGTTTTGGCTGAAGGTTTTAAAACTGTGACCGGGACAACCGTTTTGAACAATCCGGGCGATTACCAGATAAACAATTATTTCAGTGAAGCAGATTATGCCGGTTTCGGACACATTGATGGTGCTTACAGAATTAATCCATTGGGTTTGGCTGATAACTCTATCAAGGGATTAAACCCTGATGCAAAGGTTGTAACCTATTGTTATACTGGTCAGACTTCTGCCGTAATTACCGCCTATCTGAGGGTGTTGGGCTACGATGCTTACAGTATGCTTTTTGGCGTAAATGGATTGTATAATAGTGAAGATTCATGGACATCAAACCAATGGGGAGGGGATTCTAAAGCCAAAGATCTTCCATTAGAGTAATTAAAAATAATGATCCGGAGGATGATGGAAAGTGCATCCTCTGGTTTGTATTAAACATAACTTTTAAGACTGAAAGAGCTTGTTATGCTTGCTTTGACAGGTCTTGAATCTAAAATTAAAGAAAATGAAAAAAATATTGTCACTGGCACTGATGATGCTGCTATTGTGTGCCGGAAAAGCTTTTTCGCAGGGGTGTGAGTCAGCATCTTCGGATGATGAGGCAATAAAACTATTTGGATTCTTCCAGCCTCAGTTTGAGACACATAAGCTAGGCGATGAGACCGATAATAGCTTTAAATTTAAACGTGCACGACTAGGCGTTACCGGGAATATTCCCTATGACTTTTCATACTATATGGTGATTGAAAACAGTGCTTTTGTGGGAGGAGGAAATCCTTACCTTTTGGATGCTTTTATCACCTATGGCCGGTTTAACTGGGCGAAGGTGTCGGTTGGTTCCTTTAAACAACCGTTCGGAATGGAAGTTAATACTTCTTGTTCGGGCCTGCATACGGTTGAACGTTCCATGGTGTCGGATCAAATTGTTGCGCCTCAGCGCGATATGGGTATCATGATTCTCGGTGGGGATAATACAACGTTTTTAAAGTATGCCGTTGCATTGATGAATGGTTCCGGTTTGGGCATTAAGGATAACAACAAAAAGAAAGACTTTATTGGTCGTGCAACAATTAAACCACTTGACTTTTTGAGAATTGGAGGGAGCTTTCGTTATGGATTTCCCTCAACCGATTTTGAAGAGAGAATAACCTATGCGGGAGAATTGGAAGTAAATTATGGAAACTTTTTGTTGCAGGGCGAGTACATCATGGATATGGGTGATGAAAACCTGGCTGCCGGTGGCGGGTGCGGTTCCGATCCGCTTGTTCTTGGAGATAAAAGCAGTGGTTATTATGTGCAGGCATTATACATGACACCCTGGAATGTGCAACCTGTTGTAAAGTATGAAACATTTGACCGCGACCTGGATTCGCCAAGTAACTCATTCTCCACAGTAACAGCAGGATTGAACTACTTTTTCAACGACTGGACCAGACTGCAGGTGAATTATCGATATACCATGGACGACGCATCTTTGGATCCAACAGAAATCAAAGTGCAACTCCAGGTTAAGTTCTAATTGTAAAATACTAAAATATAAAGTAAATGAAACGAATAAGTTTGTTAGCAGCACTGATGCTTGTTTTAACCATTGGTGCAAATGCGCAGGGGGATTTTATTTCGGTTAAGGATCTGGCAACCAAACTCAACAACCCAAAATACATGATTGTTGATGCAAGAAAGGATGCGGACTATAAGAAAGTGCATATTACTAATGCCATCAGTATGCCTGTGGAAGACCTGTCGGTGAAAACACCGGTTGAGGGGGTGTTGAAAAGTGATGCGGAGATTTTACAGATACTGGGCGATAATGGTGTTGACCTTAGTAAAAACATCGTGCTTTATTGCAGTAAAGGTAACAGTGCGGGACGTTTGTACTGGATCTTAAAAATGGCCGGAGCTGAAAATGTTCAACTGCTTGATGGTAATTTGGATGCCTGGAAAGCTGGACGAAAACCAGTAACAAAAAATCCTAAGTTGACTAAAAAAGTAAAACTATCAGCAACGCTCAATAAAGGATCATACATCTCAATGGCAGATGTGAAAACGAAGATCGGAAAGGCAAATGTGGTGCTTGTTGATGCAAGAGAAGATGCTTATTTTAACGGAACAGATCCCAAAAGCAAAGGGCATATTCCCGGTGCCATAAATATTAGTTCCGATTTAATGAAGGATGACAAAGGTCTCCTCCTGCCTGATGCTGATTTGGGTAAATTGTTTTCTTCAAAAGGCGTGACAAAGGATAAAGAGGTTATACTCTACTGTCAAACAAGTACAAGAGCAGGGCTGCTCTATACTGTTCTCACATCCAAACTGGGATACAGTAATGTTAAAGTATTTGATGGTGCCTACAATGAGTGGGCTTCAGATGCTGCAAATAAAATTGAAAAATAAGGTGTAAATTTAGAATTGGGTTAGGAAGAAGATCCCCTGTTCGAATACGTTCGGTACAGGGGATTTTTTT
>JBFHER010000037.1:0-20869 GCA_041584055.1 Bacteroidales bacterium | reverse complement strand
GGGAGGTGGAATTACCATTGGAGCACATCGTTATGGCAGAGTAGTGGATGTGAATAACGGGGTGGATGGTTATGGCCCATTTTCTCCGGAAAGGGCAGGTACCATTCCCGCCGGTGACCTTGCAAAGCTAGCCTTTAGTGGGAAATATACGCCTGCAGAGGTGAAACTGATGTTGAATGGCTTGGGTGGAATGATGGGACATCTTGGATTGAATGAAGCGAGCAGGGTGGAAGAAAAAGCAATGTCTGGTGATGAGAAATGCCAATTGATTCTGGAGGCGATGGCATATCAGGCGTCAAAGGAAATAGGGGCCATGGCCACGGTTCTTAAAGGAAGGGTTGATGCCATCCTATTAACAGGGGGCATTGCGCATAGCAAGTATGTGGTGGGCCTGATAAAGCAACGTGTTAACTTCATTGCAAAAGTGAAGGTGTATCCGGGAGAAGATGAACTGCGCGCGCTGGCCATGAATGCTCTGAGGGTGCTTCGGGGGAATGAGCGACTGAAATTATATTAATTCCCGCATAATACGTAAATGTCATCCCGGGGATTAATAATCAGTATGGGGATATTTGCTTTCCACAGGATTTTTCCTTCTTTAGGGCGAAAGAAAATATCATCCAGAGTGTACTCTCTGGATCCACTGATAAATACAATGTCGTAATGTCTTTCTTTTGCCAGCTGAAGTGCTTCAAATTCAATTTTAAAGCTGGATTTTGTTCCTTTAATTAGCAAAGGTTCCCGTTGATAGTTTTGAAGTATTTTCTGTATAAATTCAACATTATACATTGCACGCTTCCCCTTGTCCTTAGGCTGAATCATCTCGATGGATGCACCGCAGTATTCACTGAAAACATTGCTTAGTGGAGCTTTCTCTTTTTCTTCAACTAAAAATCCAATGGGCAATGCAATTTTTTTCAGCCCTTTAAATGTGTCCCCGTCTTCGGGCACGCCAATATAGGGGATGCGTAAGTCTCTGCAAGCCATGAGTATATCAGAGATTCTGTTTTTTTGCCAAAGGTGCTTTCTGTTATATGCAAAAATAACCATCACACTGTCGTGTGCTTCCATTAATTTGTTCAGCCTTTCTTTGAGCTGCTCGGCAGTCCTTTTATAAAATGGGAATGGATAAGTGTGATGAAGGGGTAGGTAATGCTGTGGGAAACTGAATGTTAGTTTTGCAAGTTGTATGTTAAACCGTTCTGAAATGTATGAAGCAAATTCTGCGGTTTTTAATTCGACGGAGTTGTCGCTTTGCAATACAATGACGGTTTGCTTACTGTTCTGCATCTTCGTCAGGCTTTATGCAAAAAGGACCAAAAATAAGGCACTCATTTAGTTAAATCTGTTTTCTACTAAATAGTTGGTTACATATTCCCTTACCCCTGCTTCAAGTTCTGTAAAGGGTTTTGTGTATCCAATATTCCTCAGTTTTGAGATGTTTGCTTTTGTGTAATATTGATATTTTCCGCGAATTTTCAAAGGTGTATCAACAAATTTAATATGCGGTTCAGCATTCATGGCTCTGAATGTTGAAATCGCCAGGTCCTTAAATGATCTGCTTTTTCCGGTGCCAACATTGAAGATTCCACTTTGTCTCCTCTCTTCCATAAAAAAGATAATGACGTCACAAACATCTTTTACATAGATAAAATCACGGGATTGTTCCCCATCCCTGATGTCGTTACGATGTGACCTGAACAATGCAACCTCACCGTTTTCCTGTATCTGTGCAAATGCGTGTTTTATTACAGACGCTTGTCCATTCTTGTGATCTTCGTTGGGACCATAAACATTGAAAAATTTTAGACCTGCCCAAAATGAAGGGGTGATTGTTTGTTTCAGGGTCCATTTGTCAAATTCATTCTTTGACCAACCGTATAAATTTAAGGGATGCAGTTGGTTTACAATGTCATGTGAGTCATTGTATCCATTTTTTCCATCACCATAAGTGGCTGCTGAAGATGCATAAATATATGGAATGCCATGTTGTGTACAAACATGCCATAATTGCTTGCTAAATTCAATGTTTATTTCACGTATGAAATCTTCATCTGTCTCAGTTGTGTCAGAGCAGGCTCCAAGATGGATGACTGTCTCAACAAAATGATGATTGGCTTGAATGAATTCATTCAGGTCGCTATGGGGGACAAATTGAAGGTCTCTGTTTTTAAGATATTCCGAACTTTCATTTTTACCAGGGAGGTCGACACAAATAATATCATCGTATCCCCTTTTAAAAAGTTCCGAGACCAGATTGCTTCCAATAAATCCCGCTGTTCCAGTTATTATGATCATTTCTTACGCTCAGCTAAATTCCTTAATTCATAAAGATCCGGAGGATGTACCTATTTATCACACTAATGCGAACGACAAAATTAATTGTTTATTGTTGAATAATGTATTTTTTTTGGATTAAGTGTTATTTTTGATGCATAAACAATTAAAAACAAGAGAATGGATAAATCAGATAATAAGGGTTATGTACGTGTGGATCAATATAATAAGGAGATAAATGAAGAGGTGGGGACTTATTATGAAAAAATTCTTAAATTATTGGGAGAAGATCCGAAAAGGGAAGGCTTGCTGAAAACACCGCATCGCGTTGCAAAATCATTGCAATTTTTAACACAAGGCTATGGCATGGACCCGGTGGCAACTCTTAAGTCTGCAATGTTTAAAGAAGAATATCAGCAAATGGTGATTGTGAAAGACATTGATTTGTATTCTATGTGCGAACATCACATGCTTCCGTTTTTTGGAAAAGCACATGTTGCATACATCCCCAATGGCTATATTACCGGACTTAGTAAAATAGCACGGGTTGTGGAGATATTCTCACGTCGATTGCAGGTACAGGAACGATTAACCACGCAAATTAAGGAATGCATCCAAAATACGCTGCACCCTTTGGGCGTTATGGTGGTGATTGAGGCGCAACATATGTGTATGCAGATGCGGGGGATTCAAAAGCAGAATTCAATTACAACCACTTCTGATTTTACCGGTGCATTTACCAGTGCTAAAACACGGGAAGAATTCATCAATCTGATTAAGATAAATTCTATACGCTAGTAGCACCGAAGATGAATGGAGAACAGGCTTTCGTCGTATTATAATAATTTTGGAATGATTGATACACATGCCCACTTGTATCTGGAGCAGTTTAGGGATGATGTTGAGGCGGTTGTAACGAGAGCCAAAGCAGCTGGTTTGCAATATGTTTTGCTGCCCAATGTGGACGCTGGCACGACTGAAGCATTAATGACGCTTGTGGACAAGTACCCTGACTTTATGATCCCCATGATGGGCTTGCATCCGTGCTCCGTGAACACGGATTATCAGCAAGAGCTGGACCATATTGAAGCCTTGTTGAAAAAGCACAGGTTTTGTGCCATCGGTGAAATAGGCATTGATCTTTATTGGGATGCCACCTACATGAAGGAGCAGGAAAGGGTCTTTCGGGTTCAACTTGACTGGGCCGTTGCTTTGGGAAAACCGGTGGTGATACATGCGCGCGACTCTTTTCAGGAGATCTTTACTATATTAAAGGACTATAAACATAAAGATCTGTTCGGCGTGTTTCATAGTTTTACCGGAGGTGTTGAAGAGGTAAAACAAATAAAAGCGTTAGGAAATTTCTACTTTGGGATCAATGGAATTGTTACCTTTAAAAACAGTGATCTTAAGTATGCGCTGAGTGAAATTGGAATAGAATCACTCCTGCTTGAGACGGATGCACCTTATCTGGCGCCTACACCTTATAGAGGGAGGCGCAACGAAAGTGCATACCTTCCGATGATAAGGGACGCTGTTGCGAATGCTTTAAATTTAAAATCAGCAGATGTTGCAAAAATAACCACTGGAAATGCAGTAAGATTGTTTAACTTGCATACTTTTATCTAGCAAACTGTAAACCTGTTTCCAATGGAAAAAATCAAGACATCCATATTGATCATCTATACAGGAGGAACAATTGGTATGGTTGAAGATCCCCTGACCCATGTTCTGTCACCTATGGACTTTGAGAATCTCGAACACCATGTTCCGGAATTAAAGCAAATGGATTGCGAAATCAATTCAATTTCTTTTGATCCTTTGATTGATTCTTCCGACATGACCATTCAGGAGTGGATCCGGATCGCTGACTTGATAAGACTTAATTATGATGTGTATGATGGATTTGTAATCCTGCATGGAACAGATACCATGTCGTTTAGCGCTTCCGCCCTTAGTTTTATGTTGGACGGTCTGGGGAAACCGGTGATCTTTACCGGATCTCAGCTGCCAATCGGTGTGGTTCGTACCGATGGAAGGGAGAATTTGATTACAGCCGTGGAGATTGCCGGGGCTAAAATGTTTGGTGCGCCCATCGTGCCAGAGGTTTGTTTGTATTTTGAGAATCATTTGTACCGCGGAAATAGAACTACAAAACACTATGCGCAGCAGTTTAATGCTTTTAAGTCGCATAATTATCCTCCGCTAGCAGTGGCTGGAATTCACATTACCTATAACGAAGAGGCAATCCATTTGCCGGATGAGAAGGAGAAATTTTCAGTGTCTTTAAAATTAGACAACAGCGTGGCACTTGTGAAGCTTTTCCCTGGCATGCGGAATTTCATCAAAAGTGTCCTGCATTCGGATGAGATAAAAGCAGTGGTGGTTGAAACCTACGGAACAGGAAATGCACCAACGCTCGATTGGTTTCAAAATGATTTGAAACAAGCCATTGAAAGAAATATTATTATTGTCAACGTGAGTCAGTGTCCCGGGGGAAGGGTAGAAACAGGTCGGTATGAAACAAGCATGGATCTGGTGCACCGTGGAATCCTGAATGGTTATGATATTACCACTGAGGCCGCTTTGACGAAACTGATGTTTTTACTGGGGAATTATACGGATTTGAATGAGGTAAAACGATTATTTTCAAAACCCTTAAGAGGAGAGATCACTTTAATTTCGTAAAATTCTTAAATTATATTAAATTTAGCCCTTGTTATAGGCAATATTGCCACTTTTTTGACCGTTTATAAATAGGGAATTAATTTTGTTGAGTTGTTGTATAACAAATATTTTTATTAACTTCACCGCGCAATTTTTCTGGCTAATCATGGTGCCAGACAGTAGCTAGGAGAGGTGCAGGAGTGGCTGAACTGGCACGCCTGGAAAGCGTGTGTACTCCAAAAGGGTACCGAGGGTTCGAATCCCTCTCTCTCCGCCAAAAGATAGAATTTTTAAGATTAATTATTAAAATTGGATACAAACTAGAGTCAAACTAAATTAAGAAAAATGAAAAAATTAATCACATTTTTGGCAGTTATTGGTTTGCTAACCTTCGGTATGACGCAAATCGCCGTAGCACAGGATGAAGCTGCAACCACAGAAGAAGCTGCAGGCATGTCAGATGAAATGAGTTCTGATACTGAAGAAGTATTAGATGATGTCAGTTCTGAAGCCGAAGAGTCTAACGCACCAGCGCCAGGGATTCACAAGGTTATCAAGCAGAAGTTTATCGAGGGTGGAGCAAGTTTCATGGGAATCGTTGTTTTATGTTTAATTCTCGGTCTTGCGTTGGCTATTGAAAGAATCATTTATTTGAACCTTTCTTCAACAAACGCACAAAAATTGCTCGAGAAAATCGAAACAACTTTAAATGAACAAGGTGTTGAAGCTGCATTGGAAGTGTGTCGTAATACACGTGGCCCAATTGCATCCATCTTTTATCAAGGTTTAAGCCGGATGGACGAGGGTGTTGACGTAATCGAGAAAACAGTTGTTTCTTACGGAAGTGTACAAATGGGACTTTTGGAAAAAGGAATGACATGGATTCAGCTTTTCATCGCAATTGCGCCGATGCTTGGTTTCATGGGTACGGTAATTGGTATGATTGGTGCATTTGATGCTATTGCGAAAGCAGGTGAAATTTCAGCTTCTTTGGTGGCATCCGGTATTCAGGTAGCACTTTTAACAACAGTAACTGGTTTGATCGTAGCGATCATTTTACAGGTATTCTTAAACTACATTACATCTAAAATTGATGCCATTGTAAACGAAATGGAAGATTCTTCAATCTCTCTGTTGGATATCGTTGTGAAGTATAACCAAAAAAAATAATCATTTAAAACAGATTTGATATGTTACAAAAGATAACATCATGGCTGTTGTACTTATTGATGGCGCTTGCACTTGTTGCTGCTGCATTGCTTTATGCAGGTGGATACGAAGATGCTCCCATTAATCAAAGGCCAGTATTTACAGACCAAATTCTGTTCTTAGCTTACCTGTATGTTGGAATTGCGGTTGCCGCTACACTTTTGGTGTCGTTGGTGAGTTTTGGCCGCAACGCTGCAGCAGATCCTAAGGCAGCATTAAGAAAACTGATTGGACCTGTTTTTATCATTGTCGTTGTTGTTGTTGCCTACTTTATGGCAGATGGCACACCACTCAAAATTATTGGGTACGATGGTCCCGATAATATTCCAAGCATGTTGAAATTTGCCGATGTATGTCTCTATACAACATACTTCATGATTGCAGCTTCAATTGTGTTGGTTGTAGTGAGTTCAGTGGTAAACATTTTTAAATAATCTTATCGCCCGTAGGGTGTAAAAACAAATTAAGATGGGTAAACGAAAAGTATCTGAGGTTAGTGCTGGGTCCATGGCGGACATTGCATTCTTGCTGCTCGTTTTCTTTCTGGTAACAACTACGATGGATACGGATACTGGTCTTCAACGGAAGTTACCACCAATACCGGAAGAAGAGCAGATGGATCAGGCCCCAATTAAGGAACGTAATGTTTTTATTGTTTTGATTAACAGTAAGGATGAATTACTGGTTGAAGGTGAACCATTGGATGTGAGTGAACTTAGGGATAAAGCCAAAGAGTTTATTCTGAATCCGGATGATAAACCAGACCTTCCTGCAAAAGAAATGAAGTACATTGAAGGCCTGGACAGAGAGGAGTACATTTGTAAGATGGCGGTGGTTTCCTTACAGAATGATATTAATACAACCTACTCTGTATACATGATGGTTCAAAACGAATTGGTTGCGGCTTACAATGAGTGCCGGAACGAATTTGCCATGAGAGAATGGGGAAAAGGTTATGACGAATTAACGGAGGATCAGCAGGAAGCTGTTCGTGATGTGATTCCACAGAAACTTTCCGAAGCAGAACCTGTAAACGCAAAACTATAGTAGTATGGCAACGTTTAGAAAAAAAGATGGACACGAGATCAAAGAAGTTAATGGATCGGCTTTGCCGGATATTATCTTCATGCTCCTGTTCTTTTTCATGGTGTCAACAACTATGAAAGAAGAAACCATGAAGGTTGATATCTCTTATCCAGAAGCAACCGAATTGGTGAAGTTAGAGAAAAAAAGTCTTGTAAGTTTTATTTATATCGGCCCTCCAAAAGGACCTTTTAGAGGAACATACGGGAGTGAACCAAGGATTCAGTTAAATGATAAGTTTGCAACACCAGACGACATTATGGGATACATTGCAGCAGAAAGAGAAGGTATGAAGGAACATGAGCGTCCTAAAATGACTGTATCTATCAAAGCTGATAGTAATACCAAAATGAAAATTGTGATGGATACAAAGCAAGCTTTGCGTAAGGCACAGGCATTGAAGATTAACTACTCTGCCCGTACACCGGTTAAAAAGTAATTTGAATTCCAAAGAATATGGAAGGGTGTCCGGTTGGGACACCCTTTTTTATTTCTTGTCTAATTTTTTACCTTAGCATTTCAAATTTAAGGGAGTTAACATGGAGCCTAAAAAATACATTGATCAGAACATCGATCGTTTTCTGGAAGAACTTTTTGAGTTAATCCGGGTGCCTTCCATAAGTTCGGATGGCCAACGTAAAGAAGATATGCGCAAGGCCGCTGAAGTCTGGGTAAAACATCTGCTGGCTGCTGGTGCAGAGAAAGCATCCGTTTTCGAATCTGACGGTCATCCTGTGGTGATGGGAGAAAAAATACTTGGCGATGAATTTCCTACTGTGCTAGTTTATGCACACTACGATGTGATGCCGGTGGATCCCCTTGAATTGTGGGATCATCCTCCTTTTGATCCCATTGTAAAGGATGGCAGGATCTGGGCTCGGGGAGCGGATGACGACAAGGGTCAGTCTTTTATGCATGCCAAAGCTTTCGAATATGTTTTAAGGGAAGGCCTGTTGAAGTGCAACGTAAAATTCTTAATTGAAGGTGAGGAAGAAATCGGATCAGCCTCACTGCCTGCTTTTATAGATGCACATCGGGAACAGCTGGCGTGTGATGTTATTTTAGTTTCCGATACAGGCATGGTAAAACCGGGACAGCCAACCATTACAAGTGGATTGCGAGGTCTTTCTTACTGGGAGGTGGAAGTGACCGGTCCCTCGAGGGATTTGCATTCAGGTTTGTTCGGGGGTGCAGTTGCCAATCCAATCAATGTGCTTTGCAAAATGATTGCAGGCCTTACTGATGAACGTAATAAAGTGACAGTACCTGGCTTTTATAATGATGTAAGAGAGTTGTCATCCGAAGAAAGACGTCTGGTGAACCAGGTGCCTTATGATGAGGCTGACTATAAAGCTGAAGTGGGAGTGAAAGCCCTGTGCGGAGAATACGGTTATACGACCACCGAGCGTACAGGCATACGACCATCATTTGATGTATGTGGTATTTGGGGTGGTTTCTCAGGAGAAGGTGCGAAAACAGTTTTACCTTCAAAAGCGTATGCGAAACTGTCGTCCCGTTTGGTGGCAAATCAGGATTATGTTGCAATTGGGCAACTGCTTAAATCACACCTTGAAACTCATGCCCCAGACTATGTGGATGTAAAGGTGCAGGTATTGCATGGTGGGAAGCCTTATGAATGCCCCATTGACATTCCTGCTTATCAGGCTGCGGCACGTGCTTGTGAGACCGTTTTTGGAAAATTACCTGTGCCATATAAAAGTGGTGGAAGTATCCCCATTATCTCAACCTTCGAGGAGAAGCTGGGAGTTAAAAGCATATTGTTGGGATTTGGGTTGGCATCGGACGCCATTCATTCGCCTAACGAAAATTTTCCTCTTGATAATTTTAAGAAAGGAATTGAAACCATCATCCAGTTTTATAAGGAGTTTGCAAAGTAGAAACAAAATCGGATTTTACGATAAACTAAATATTTAGAGCATGTTCCCGGAGTTTGGTTTTGCCTAAATGAAACTGATTTTAATGTGTTTTTCAGTGGGCAATAAAACGTGAGCATCAAACGATGTAAATTATATGAGTATGGTAAATATTGATGATTTAAAGCGTAAATTTGAGGCACTTACACCTCAGGAATTAATAGCAAAGGTGTTTGAGATATATGGAGATAAAGTTGCTTTGTCCTCTAGCCTTGGCGCGGAAGATCAGGTGTTAACGGATATGGTTATGAAGGTGGCACCAGAGATGAGGATATTCACGTTGGACACAGGACGACTGTTTCCTGAAACCTATGATTTGATTGCGCGTACCTGTGCAAAGTATAAAAAGAAAATCGAGGTGTATTTTCCTGAAAAGGATCAGGTGGAGGAAATGGTTCGGACAAAAGGCATAAATTTGTTTTATGATAGCATCGATAACCGAAAGCAATGTTGCAATGTTAGAAAAATTGAACCTTTAAAACGTGCTTTCTCAGGCCTGGAGGCCTGGGTGTGCGGTTTACGTGCCTCTCAGGCTGTGACCAGAGCTGGATTAAATGTCGTGGAATGGGACGAGATGAATCAAATGGTGAAATTGAATCCCCTTGCCAACTGGTCAGAGAAGGATGTCTGGGATTACATTGAAGAAAACAAAGTTCCATATAATGCGTTACATGATAAAAGTTATCCAAGCATCGGATGTCAGCCCTGTACACGAGCAGTGATGGCAGGTGAGGATATTCGTGCAGGGAGATGGTATTGGGAAAATCCCGAGACCAAAGAATGTGGCCTTCACAAACGTTAAAAATCGAACATGGTTGATTTTATAATTGGTGTGCCGGGTTTGATCATAAGTCTTGTGCTGCTGATCTTTAGCGGGGATGCATTGGTGCGTGGCAGTGTCAGTCTGGCCAAACGAATGGGGGTTTCTTCATTGGTTATTGGATTGACGGTGGTGGCGTTTGGAACTTCTGCTCCCGAACTCATTGTAAGTGTTGGAGCGGCGGTAAATAACCATCCTCAAATAGCGCTGGGGAACGTAATCGGTTCAAACATCGCCAATGTGGGACTGGTTCTGGGTGTAACCGCCATGCTAATCGTTCTGCCAATCCAGTCAAAACGCATTATGTTCGATTGGATACTTATGATGGCTTCGTTTGGTCTGCTTTCTTTTTTTCTTTACGATAACGTTGTGGCGCGTTGGGAAGGCATCTTATTCGTTATTTTGTTATTGGCATACATTGCTGTTACAATCTATCTGTCGAAGCAGGATAATGGCGATGAGGGCGTGGAGAAGGATACCTCAGGCATGAAAATGATGAATGCTATAATGTTGGTATTGCTTGCCTGTGGAGGGCTAGCAGGCGGTGCATTCTTGCTCGTGGAGTCTGCTTCTGAAATTGCATCAAGTCTGGGGGTGAGCGAACGGGTAATTTCAATTACGGTGGTTGCTTTCGGAACAAGTGTTCCAGAGTTGACGGCATCCGTAATTGCGGCAATCCGAAAACAGACGGAAATATCAATCGGGAACATTATTGGGTCCAATCTTTTCAATGTATTGGCTGTTATTGGGGTTACCGGTTCAATTCAGCCGATCGCTATCGAGTTTTCTGATTTCTCGGTTGATCTGGTTTGGATGGTTCTTTTTTCGCTGGTTTTAATGGCGGTGATTTATCCCCTCAGGAAGAATCTGCAACGGTATCGAAAAAACGCCTCACCTGGGGTTATCTTTAATATTCGAAGTGGTCGACTAAGTAAGCTGGGCGGCGCTTTACTGGCGGTTTTGTATGTTGTTTATGTGATCTATTTATTTTAGAATTAAGAATATGAGTAAGAAACAGTTTTTGCTTGATAAACGCTACCTGCGAATGGCCTCCATCTGGGCTGAGAACTCATACTGTGAGCGAAGGAAAGTAGGTGCTTTACTGGTGAAAGATAAAATGGTGATCTCGGACGGGTACAACGGAACCCCTTCAGGCTTTGAAAATGTGTGCGAGGATGAGGACAATAAAACAAAACCTTACGTGTTGCATGCCGAGGCAAATGCAATTACAAAAGTTGCACAATCCAATAACAGCAGTAAAGATGCAACATTGTATGTAACATCCTCTCCATGTATTGAATGTGCAAAACTGATTATACAGGCGGGGATAAAACGTGTTGTTTATTCTGAGAAATACCGTTTGGAGGATGGCATTAACTTGTTAAAAAGGGCTGAAATAGAAGTTCAGTACATCGACGTTTAAAAAGATTGATTATGTTGAATAATAAAAGGTTATTGCCCATTGTGGTGGCGTTGTCTATCGGCTTCGGAATCATTATCGGAAATTTACTGGATCGTGGGCAGGGGAGAGTTGCGAGTGTGCAAAAAAAATCTTTCGTTAATTATAATAAGTTAGGCAATGTGTTGCATGTGATTGATAAGCAATATGTTGACACTGTTAATACAAATGAGTTGATCGAGGAGATGATCCCAAAAATACTGGAAGATCTGGATCCTCATTCTGTCTACATTCCAGCGAAGAATTTGCAGTCGGTGAATGATGAACTCGGCGGAAGTTTTGGAGGCATAGGCGTACAGTTTAACAAACAGGAGGATACTGTGGTGGTGATTGCAGTTATCTCCGGAGGTCCGTCAGAAAAAGTCGGTATTTTACCTGGCGACAGAATTGTGACCGTGAATGATAGTCTGATTGCAGGTGTGAAAATAGAAAATGATGATATCGTAGGAATGCTTCGTGGAGAAAGAGGGACCAAGGTGAATGTAGGCATAAAGCGCTCAGGGATAGACGGACTGATCGATTTTGAAATTACACGTGGTATCATTCCAATGTACAGTGTGGATGTGTCCTACATGCTTAACCCGACTACCGGATACATTAAGATTGGTAAATTTGGCAGTAAGACCTACGATGAGTTTATTCAGGGAGTTGGTCTGCTCATGCAGGAGGGATGCAAGAGTTTGATCGTGGATCTCAGAGGAAATCAGGGGGGCTATTTGCACATCGTTGCAAAAATGGCCAATGAATTCCTGAAAAAGGGAGACATGATTGTTTATACAGAAGGTAAAGCAAATCCGCGCTCAGAATATCGCGCAAACGGATCAGGAAGCTGCAAAAGTACACGTGTGATTGTTTTGATTGATGAGTGGTCGGCTTCAGCAAGTGAGATTTTTGCCGGTTCAATGCAGGATCACGATCGAGGAGTCGTTGTCGGAAGAAGGTCTTTCGGTAAGGGCCTGGTACAAACACAAATTGATCTGGATGACGGGAGCGCATTGCGCCTGACCATTTCAAAATATTATACGGCATCAGGCAGATGCATTCAGAAGAGCTATGAAAATGGCAACGAGGATTATTCCTATGATATATGGAATCGCTTCATGCATGGTGAAATGGAAAACAAAGACAGCATCAAGGTGGATAAGATGAAAACCTATTACACGACTAACGGTCGTTTGGTGTACGGTGGAGGTGGGATTATGCCTGATGTATTTGTGCCACGAGATACAACAGGTTTAACACCTTTCTTTAGTAAAATCGTCCAAAAAGGTCTGATTTACAAGTTTGCCTTTCGGTTTACGGATACCCAACGGGAAAAGCTATCATCTTACAAAGATGTTGAAGCCCTCGTAGCCTATTTGGATAAAAGCAATATATGGGAACAGTTTCAAGAGCTGCTCCAGGAAAACAACATACAGTACAGCCGGAATGAAGAAAAGGAGTCTAAACAATTAATTCTTGTTCAGATAAAGGCTTATATTGCACGAAATATACTTGATAACAAAGGGTATTATCCTGTTATTCGCGAGGTGGATGAAACCCTTGAACGTGCTGAAAAGATTGCTCTGATGGAGAACGCTGCGTATGAATCAATGTTGAAACCGAAATAGATTTACTGAAGGATGAATGGTATCCCATTACAGCATTATTTTGAAAAAACAGACTGGATGACCTTTGTTATTTTGGTTATTTTAGTGCTTTTATGGATGATTTGGGGTAAAGCCGGTGGCTTTCTTGAGCAAAAAACCAGTGATATCTTTCATTCGCATCAAAGGAAAAGTTTATTTTCTGTGGATACGCTAAGCGAATACCGGCTGGGGATTGTTCTGTCACTCATCTATCTGATCACATTTGGCATTTACCTTCACCATCAATACTCTTTTTGGATTGGGAGTCCGTCGGTGTTTGTGTTTTTTATCAGCATCGGGGGCTTGCTGATTTACCATGCTTTGAAACTTTTTATTTTAAGACTTGGTGCATATGTGTTTGACGTGATGCCACAGGTGAGACAGTGGACTGGGAGCTATTTAATTCTCAATTATATCGCTGGATTGTTTTTTGTCCCCATAATTATTGGAGTGACATATGGAAACGAAAAAGTGGCTGTAATCCTTTTGAATGGTAGCCTTTTCCTCCTTTTACTGTACTTCATCTTTCTGTTTGTTCGGTTCTTTAATATTTTTTTTTCAAATATAAGTTCGATTGTTTACGTCTTTTTGTATTTTTGTACCCTTGAAATTTTACCCTTGGCAATTTTGTACAAAAGCATAGTGCTAAGGTAAGAGGATGTTTAACGCAAAAAGCAATTAACCTTGAAGATCAAGAAGATTCTGGTTTCACAGCCAAAGCCTACTGGGGGAAAGTCACCTTACTTTGATTTGTCGGATAAGACAGGTGTACAGATAGATTTTAGACCTTTTATACATGTAGAAGGCATCTCGGCGAAAGAGTTTAGGGCTCAGAAAGTCTCTATTTTAGATCATACGGCAGTTGTTTTTACCAGTCGAACGGCCATTGATCACTTCTTTCGTTTAGCACAGGAAACGCGTGTCACTGTTCCGGATACAATGAAATATTTCTGTATCTCAGAGGCAACGGCATTTTACCTTCAGAAATACATTGTATATCGGAAACGTAAAATCTTTTATTCTACCGGTAAGTTCGCAGATCTCATCGAGGTGATGTGTAAACATAAAGAAGAAACTTTCCTGGTTCCTCTGTCCGATATCCACAAGCCGGAAATACCGATGCTCCTTGAGAAAAATGAGTTCAAACATTCCAAAGCGATCATGTACAGAACGGTTAGTAGTAATCTTTCAGACCTTGCGGATGTAAACTACGATATTCTTGTGTTTTTTAGTCCTTCCGGCATTGCATCCCTGATTAAAAATTTCCCAGGATTTAAGCAAAACAATACGAAGATAGCTTCATTTGGTCCCAGTACAGCAAAGGCTGTAGAAGAAGCGGGATTGAGACTTGATATTCAGGTGCCAAATCCAAATGCACCTTCAATGGCAATGGCACTCGATCAGTTTATTTCAGAATACAATAAAACGGTTAAAAAGTAAGCTTTTAATCGGTTCTTTAATTGTTGCGGGTTTCAACGTTGTTTGATTCGCATCAGAAGTAGGCTGCTTCGGTATATGACCCCTTTGTTGTTTACTAATATGATATTTCAGGGGTAAAACCCATTCAGATGAAAGAAAAACGAAACTCGTTTTCGAAGAGAGAGAGGCTCAGCGGTAAAATGGCAGTAGACCGGTTGTTTGCTTCGGGGAAGTCGTTTTTTGTGTATCCATTTTTAGTGCAATACGAGGAACTGAAAGAGCCAAGGTCTGTTCCCTTTCAAATATTAATTTCTGTGTCCAAGCGAAAGTTCAAACATGCGGTCGACAGAAATTCAATAAAAAGACAAATACGGGAATCGTACAGGCTTATGAAGCACAACGAATTAGAAGTCTTACAGTATAAGCTTCTGAATGTGGGGCTCATTTATGTGGGAAGTGATAAAATGGAAACCCCAAAAATAAAAAAGCGCTTATTGCTTGCACTTAATCAATTAATTAACACCGTTGATGGGAAAGTGGATTAAAATAATATTCACATGGCCTTTGCTCTTGCTGGTAAAGGCATACCAATATTTAATCTCACCTCTGACACCGTCATCCTGTCGTTTTCATCCAACATGTTCAGAGTATGCGATACAGGCCTTGAAAAAGCATGGGCCTGTGAAAGGTCTGATTTTATCAATAAAACGCATATTAAAATGCCATCCATGGGGAAGTTCTGGCTATGATCCTGTTCCTTAGATGCAAAATATACACATTAAATTAACAATAATTCAACAAATAATTGCTTTTGAGGAAAAGATAACTTAATTTTGTGTCTAGTTTGTAAGTAGATTTGGTTATCTGTAAAATGCAATAAGCAATGAGAGCCCGTCAGATTGTTATAGTATCTCTTTTATTGATTGCAAGTATGTTAAGTACTGCGATCATGGCTCAGGAATGCAATGTGTTATCCAAAGCAAACGACATTCACCCTGACAAATATTGTGCTCCGGTAAGTGTGGACTGGTTAGTAACGTACCGGGGGGTTATGAATGTTGCCAATCATGCAGATGTGGCATTTGTATTTGATTGGGGAGATGGCAATACCGAAACGATTCCTTATGGCGTCGGTCCCGGTTTTGTAAACAATATAGCGGCCAAAGACTATCAGGCTACATTAAACCATGTTTATATTCAGGGATTAAATGGAACTTGTAATTACCGACCACAGGTATGGTTACAGATAAATGGCGTTATTTGTACAAGCAGTGGACAGGAGCAGAATGTTACTGTCTGGGATGTTGACAATGCGAATGGGGGTGTTTTGACAATAGAGGAGCCGGTTGTATATGTGTGTGTTGGAAATGATACAACGGTGGTTTTTCGTGATGTGAGTCAGTGGAATTGTGTGCCACCAACAGAGAATGACCATCAGAATAACCTTGACAGATGGACCCAATGGATTTATGGGACTGCAGGGACAACCCTGACAAATGTGGTTGTGGGCGGCCTCAATTTTAGTTCAACCATCGATGGTCCTATTGATTTAACACCTGGTCCTGTGATTAATCCTGAAAATCCTGCTGCCACAGCCAGGGCAATCTATGTCCCACCCACCACTGCCGCAGACATTGGAAAGCGATTTTATGTAACTCTAAATAACTGGAACTATTGTAATCAGTACCCGGGGAATGATCCTATCGATCAAACGGCGTACATCGAAATTGTAGATATTCCGCATCCTGCTATTACTTTTAACGATCCAGCAGAAAAAGAAGTTTGTCAGGGGAGCATTGTGCGTTTGCGGGGAACACCAGCCGGAGGAATCTGGTCATCAAGCAATGGAAAAGGGTTTGATGATCCCAATCAGGGGCGTTTTAACTCAGGGAAAGCAGGCGCTGGAAATCACACAATCACCTACACCTACATCGGGGATGGAGACTGTATCGGAACAGCGCAGGTGACAATTGATGTTCACCCACGTCCGACTATCTCAACAAATGTGATCAATGATGTTTATCTGTGTCCTGGAACTCAATTTGACTTTTCAAACACGATCAGCAGTGGAACGGCTCCCTATGATTACATCTGGACCGGAGACGTTGATCCTTTGAATGCGACAGATATCAAAAACCCGAGGTTTTATACCGAAACACCGGGGAAATACGACATGAAAATCAGGGTTGAGGATTTGCACTCGTGCAGCCGGGAGAAAACCATGAGCTTTACTGTTTCAGATGTCAGCATGAACTTCGAAGCAGATTCTCTGACCATTTGCCAGGGTGAAGTATACCCTTTGAAATTTAATGTTTCCGGTGGATCCGGGAACTATACTTATGCATGGGCAGGCGATGTTGCATACTTGTCAGGGGCTGATTCAGGACCAGATTTTAATGCGACAAAGGCAGGGCAATACAAGTTGTACTGCAAAGTTGTTGATGATGGTAATTGTGAGTTTGAAGATTCCATTGTGATCAACGTTACAAAGATGCCGTTGCCATATATCAAAGGAGGGAATCGTTCTGTATGTGGTTTTAGTACGACCATTGAGGCAAAAACAGGCCTGGGAATTCCCATTTGGCGGGCCCTCAATAATGTTGGAAATATTAGCATTAAATCAGTCAACGATACCCTTGCTGAAATTATGGTTAATACCCCCGGGACGTACAGCATTGAACGTTTGGAGGATAATAATGGCTGCATTGCAAGCACCTCAGTGAATATTACTTTTGTAGAGAATCCGGTTCCATTTGCAGGAACAGATGTTGATATTTGTGACAAATCCTATATTTTAATGGGTGTCCCTAGCGTGGGGAACGGCGTTTGGTCTTTAGCCAATGGTCCCGGCGTACTAACTTTTGATGATCAGTTAAAGGATACAACAGCCATCCATGCAACGGTTCCCGGAGACTACACCATTGTTTGGCAGGAAGATAATAATGGATGTGTTGGAAGAGATACGGTGACCATTACTTTTAATGCGCTGCCTGTAGCCGATTTTCAGATGCTTCACTCCGGGAATTGTTCCCCCTTGTCGGTCGGGTTTAATAATACCTCAACTGACGCTGACTTTTACATGTGGACCTTTGAAGATGATGCTTACTCCAACGAAAAGAATCCTGAGTATACCTACACAGTTCCCGTGATGCAGGATTCTTCTTATACGGTTCGATTGAACGTGCGGTCGGCTGCAGGATGTGAAGATCAGATTACAAAACGAATTGAAGTATATCCAAGACCGGTTGCAAAGCTGGTGAGCGACTATGTCCCATCGTGTAGTCCGGCCATTGTTGATTTCGAAAATCAATCCGTTGGAGGGGATAATTACCACTGGAATTATGGTGATGGGGTGATAGAAGACCTTGCGGGAACAAGCAATGTTTCACATACCTACATCAACAAAAACGATAGCAATTATATCAAGACATTTTATGTGAATCTTCTGGCGAAGAATACCTATGGCTGCGTTGATTCATCCAATGTTTACCTGATGGTATACCCGGAAGCAGATTATGCCTTTGAATTTAGTGGCAACCCAATTTGTGAATCCAGCAGTGTGGGGATCAATGCAACTGTAGGTGGTAAATTATACAGCTGGGATTTTGGTGATGGAAAAACACTCAAAGGAAGCAATCCTCTGGTGTCAAATACATATTTCAACCCTGGAAATGATGACACTACCTATACCGTAAAACTAAAGGCAACATCCTTTTTTGGATGTACGGATGATTTTCAGGATGATTTAACAGTGTTTCCTGCAGTAAAGGCCGATTTTGAACTGGACAAGTACGAAGGGGCCGGTGTGCTTGATGTGAACCTGTTTGATAAGAGCACCAACGGGGATACCTATGTGGTTGATTGGGGAGATGGCGCGCAGGATACCTTCCTGTCAGTTTCAGCCTTGCCAGCTCCACATCAGTTTGTAAACAATGAATTCTTTCCAAAAGTATTCAATGTTAATTACCTTGTGTATTCAGATGATGGCTGCCGGGATTCCATTCGTAAACAGGTGAAGGTTTATCCTGGCTTTGACGTTGATTTTGAAGACGTGGAACCGGCTTGTTCACCATTTCAGGTGCGCTTTGAGAATACCTCTTCTCCGGGCGGCACTTATGTCTGGAATTTTGGGGATGGTTCTGCGGAAGACAAGACTCTGTTTCCCGTGCATGCCTTTAAAAGCATTGGAAATGATGATGTCCCTGATACTTTTGTTGTTCGCCTGAAAGGGACTTCCATGTGGGGATACTCTGACAGCATTGAAAAAGAAGTGGTGGTGTGGCCAACACCGGATGCTAAATGGAATGTGTACTCTACAAACAAGCCTGATGACGTGGTTACACTTGAGAACATCAGTGAAGGCGGTTCCATGTATTATTGGGATTTGGATGATGGCGAGGGCGACACAACCAACGTGATTGATACAAAACAGAAATTATTTCCAAATACTGAGCCAATACAGATAACAAAGGCTGTAAAACTTGTTGTAGAAAATACCTTTGGTTGTCGTGATTCATTGATGGAGAATATTTCTGTGAATCCGGTGGTTGAAAGTCGTTTCATTGTAGATACTGTTAGTTGTTCTCCCTTGCAGACTGTGGCAGTCAGTAATTCGGTTGGCGCTGTTTATTATGAATGGTCGCTTGATGGCGGTCCTTATGAAGCGGGTGATGCACGTTATCTTGTAAACCTTGAGAACACAGGTGATGTTACCCAGGTGCATACCTTGTCCTTAAAGGTTCGATCTGTTTACGGTGATGAATCAGTATCAGCGAAGAGTTTATATGTGAAACCGATGCCAAGAGCGGCTTTTGTTGCTCCCTCATCCGGTGTGTCTCCCATGCATATCCTTGTTGAAAACCAATCAATGGATGGAGATAACTATTTATGGGCTTTTGGAAATGGGGACCAGATGTATCTAACTGAACAGGATGATGTTAATTATACTTACATCAATACTACGGATGCACCTCAGTCCTATCAGCTTTCTTTGCGGACCGGCAACGATGAGGGATGTTATGATTCTGTTGTTGCAAACACAATTGTTTATCCGGAGGTGGTGGCCGATTTTGAGTGTCCTGAAAGAGGGTGTCCTCCTTTGTCGGTGACCTTTAAGGATAAATCAAAAGGTGCGCTTTACTATGAGTGGACCATTGATGGAAGTGAAACATATTACGGTCGGAATTTACGTTACGAATTTAAAAATGAAACCTTATTAGAAAAGATATATACGATTCATTTAAAGGTTGAGTCTGCCTATGGTTATACGGATACAATTTCACGACAGATCAGGATTCAGCCAACCGTCGTGGCAGATTTTGAACCAACATCCGGAGGAATTTCACCCTTTGTGTCAGAATTTGTAAATGGTTCCTTAAATGCGGCAACTGCGGAATGGAATTTTGGTGACGATTCGCCCTTTGAGATGAAAGGTGGGACTGAAAATACATCGCATCTTTATTCAATAAGCAATAAACCAAAAGCATTCAACGCGCGATTGAAGATTACCTCTCCTGAAGGATGTCTTGATTCTGCCAATGCTTCCGTGATGGTTTATCCACCAATGGATGTGTCTTTTGTGTGTCCGGATCAGGGCTGTGCTCCTTTTGATGTTGATTTTCGAAATACGTCAAGTGGAACTGATTTATTTGAATGGAACTTTGGAGACGGTAGCAGTCATTGGTTGAGCAAGGATGCTTTTCATCGTTTCGAAAACAAAACAACTGAACCAATTATCTATACAGTCGTGTTGATTGGTCAGTCGAAGTATGGATTTACAGATACCTTTAGTTGTGATGTGAAAGTGTTCCCCAGACCCAGTGCTGACTTTTACATTACACCGAGCGGTGGTGCACCCTTGAATGCAGACGTGAAGAATTTGTCTGTGGATGCGCTAAAGTCAACGTGGTATTTTCCTGGAGAAACTTTGTCCGGAACTGAGAATTCATTCACCTATCTTTTTGAAAATAATACACCTGCACCAGTAAGTAAGAATGTAAGCCTTCTGGTTGAAAATAGCTATGGATGTACCGACTCTGTGAGCCAGACAGTCAATGTGTTTCCACCTGTTGTTGCGGATTTTGAGATGATATCTGAGGGATGTTCTCCTTTGACGGTGGCTTTTGTGAACAAGTCTGTTGGTGCATTGCGGTACAAATGGAACTTTGGGGATGGATCAGAAACTCTTGAAAGTACATCACCTGTGCATGTGTTTGAAAACCCAGGCAGGGAAGATGTGGTAGAGTACAAGGTTACGATGATTGCCGTGTCACAGTTTGGGTATTCCGATACGCTTGCAAAAACCGTAAAAGTGATGCCTGTGCCAATGGCTTCTTTCGATCTGGATAAGACAAGTGGTTGCGCTCCGCTGGAT
>JBFHER010000036.1:0-20929 GCA_041584055.1 Bacteroidales bacterium | reverse complement strand
TCTCATTTTTGGCTCCGATGTGGCAAGGGCTGTGTCTTTTTTGCTGATTTGTTCCGTCTGGCATGAAATTTATAATCTGGTAGCGCCAACGCATCCTCGCAGAGGTGAATTGTATAAGGAAGCAGCGCGTTTGCAAAAGCTCCCTTTTAGTCCGTTGCCCAGTGAAAAAAACAATGCGTTCAAGATTGTGTCCAGTGAAAAAATAATGCAGGCAGGCTTCCGGTTTCAGTACCCTGATTTGATGGAAGGATTAAAAACATTGTATAAATCATGATAAAACATAAGGTTATTATTGCAGGAGCAGGGCCTGGAGATCCTGAGTTGCTGACGCTGAAGGCACTGAAAGAAATTCAACGGGCTGAGGTGTTGTTGTATGATGCATTGATTGATACGCGCATATTGCAGG
The DNA here is from genome assembly GCA_041584055.1 of Bacteroidales bacterium. GTDB lineage: Bacteria > Bacteroidota > Bacteroidia > Bacteroidales > UBA5342 > JBFHER01. The sequence goes on along the minus strand of JBFHER010000036.1, from coordinate 20,523 downwards.
AGTCTAGTTCGGAATGCCTGAAAATATACGCAGGGAAAAAGTTCAGGGATGGACAAGATCCCATGCATCGTCAGCAGACCATACACGAACAGATGTCATTCCATCATAAAAAAGGAAAGCGCGTGCTTCGCCTAAAAGCAGGAGATCCAATGATCTTTGGTAGGGGAATGGAAGAAATCCGATTTTTAGAAGAACAGCACATCCCATGGGAAATGATTCCCGGAATCACTGCAGCCAATGCCGCAGCATCAATTTTTGGCTTGCCAATTACCGAACGCGGCAAAAGTAGGATGGTTATGTTCACATCTGCATATACAGAAGATGGTCAAAAACCTGCAGCACAACCATATCTTTCTGTTCTCAGAGAAGGAGGAAGCGTTGTGTTTTACATGGCACTCTCTAGGCTTGAAAAGTTGATAGAAGAAACAGAAGCTGCTGAGCTGATTGATTTAAAGGTTGCAATTGCGACAAAGGTGAGTCAGGAAGGTCAAGGAATGATTAAAACTGAATCATCTGTGATTCTTTCTGAGCTTGAAAAGCACAGCCTTGACGGTCCATCATTGGTGATTCTTGGAAAACATCTTTAAAATTCAGGTGTTATGAAACAAAATACGATTTTATGGATCTTGTTAAGATAGCCACACGGTCAAGTAAATTGGCCATGGCTCAAAGCAAAAAAGTCGCAGAACGCTTGAAGTTGCAATATCCTCAAATAGAGTTTAAGCTTGTGGAGCTTGTAACCAGGGGTGATAAGGATCAGATCACTCCCATAAGTCAATTCAGTGGTTCCGGTGTTTTTGTTAAGGAATTAGAGAGAGCGATCCTTGATGGCCATGCCCATATGGCTGTTCACAGTTTGAAAGATGTGCCTGCTGAAGAGACGGATGGATTGAGCCTTGTCTCATTTCCGCAACGTGAAGATGCGAGAGATGTACTTGTTTCCCGGAATGGGATTTCCTGGAGGGACCTTCCCAAAGGGGCCATTGTCGGAACATCAAGTCCCGGAAGGCTGGCGCAGCTGAAGCGTTTAAGACCAGATTTGCAGTTTAAAGAAATCAGAGGCAATGTTGATACGCGCATTAAAAAGGTTAAAGAAGGCCGCTATGATGCCACCATCCTTGCCGCAGCAGGCTTGAATCGTTTGGGGATCCCATTTTCTGAAGCATCCGTGTTCCAGCTGCGTGAAATGGTGCCTTCGCCAGGACAGGGAGCATTGGCTTTGCAATGTCGCAGCGATGATGAAACAATGGCGCAGATGCTGAGGAAAATCAATCACATTCCAACGGAAATAGCCGTGTGGCAGGAACGCCAATTTATGAAACGGATGGATGGCGGTTGTCGGCACCCCCTTGCAGCGAATATTGCTATTTGGGGGAATGATGTGGCCTATCGCTTTATGATCGGAGATAAAACGTCGTATGAATTTGAAGAGGTGTATGGGAATTGCCTGGTAAATGATCTTGATGCACTGGTAGAAAAACAAAGTGAGTATTTCTTAGAACGAATCAAAGAACTTAATTATATGCTAAAATGATACACCATCCTGATTTTCCTGTGTCGCGTCCCCGGCGTCTAAGATACAATGCTGTACTCCGAGAAATGATTGCTGAGACAAGCTTGCAGTTGAGTGACTTTGTCATGCCTTTGTTTGTGCGCAGTGGGAAAAATATGATGCGTCCGATTGCTTCGATGCCCGGCATGTATCAACTGTCTGTGGAGCACCTTGTAAAAAAATGTGAAGGGCTTTATAAGTCAGGGATCAAAAGTGTCTTGCTTTTTGGGATTCCGGAAGCAAAAGATGAGGATGGCAGCGTTGCCTGTGCGCACGATGGCATAGTCCAGATCGCCATCAGAGCCATCAGGAAGGAAATCCCTAACATGTTTGTGATTGCAGACGTTTGTAATTGCGAATATACATCACATGGTCATTGTGGCCCGCTGGTGGATGGGGATGTTGAAAACGATGCGACCCTTAAGGTGCTGTGCAAACAAGCTGTTTCTTTGTGTGAGTCGGGTGCTGACATGATTGCTCCCAGTGATATGATGGATGGTCGCATTGGTGCAATAAGAAAGGCCATGGATCTGAACGGGTTTTATAAAATACCCATTATGTCGTATGCCGCAAAGTTTTCATCCTCGTATTATGGGCCATTTCGCGAAGCAGCGGAAAGTGCTCCCGCATTTGGCGATCGTAAAACGTATCAAATGGATTTTCGCAATGCAAAAGAAGCGATGAAGGAAATTTTTATTGATATTCAGGAAGGCGCAGATGTTGTCATGGTTAAACCAGGATTGGCTTATCTTGATATTCTGAAACAAGCTAGCGAATCCATAGATATTCCCCTGGCCGTGTACAATGTGAGCGGCGAATATGCCATGGTGAAAGCGGCAGCCATCAAGGGATGGATTGATGAAGAAAGTGTTATTCTTGAAACAATGCATGCCTTTAAACGTGCGGGAGCCAGCTTTATAATGACCTATTTCGCTGAACAACTGCCTGCCTTGTTAAATCGTTTTGATTAAGGAAGATCGTTTTACCGGCCTTCGATAGAAAACAATAAAGGTAGTTCAAAAAAAAAGGCTGCCACAAGACAGCCTGAAAGTTAAACTAATAAAGTTTCTTATTCTGTTTGAATTTCTTTACTGTTCAAGAGGAATATCATGACCAATGCAGGAATCACACTGATTAGAATCATTCTCAAAGAATCAATTTCGTAGTTGAGATAAACGAGTCCTGCAATGATTGCATAAAATATAAGCAATCCGTTTAAGGCTGCAGACATGTTTTTATTATTCCCGTTAAAAAGTTTGGCCGTATAATGCGTCAATACGGGGACGCCTACAAACCAGTATAAAATAACTGAAAATACGCCGAAACTGATTATGTTCGTATACAAAAGTGTCGATGCCAGTAAAACTAAAGGCACGAATATCATGGCAAATGCCCTTCTAACAATTGGTTTTTTCATAACGTTTATGTTGTCTGTTCGCTTTTAAGACAAGCTGAAACGTCAAAACCCGTACCTTAACTTATTTATATTTAAAATAAATTAGAAAACATTTACAGATTTTAAGAGCTCAGAGTTGTCTCAAAAGGAGATATGTTCGGCTTGTAAGTGTTTGATATTTATGGAGATGATTAAAAAGGATACCCGATTGCAAGGTGCAGTGCGTGGTTGCTACTGTTAAATGGCTTCGATACCCAATTAGAGCCTGAAACGGCTGCTGGATCGTAGCCTTTAAAGCCCCAGTCTAGCCGAAAAACAAAGAAATTAAAATCGAATCGGGCGCCCACACCGTATGCCAGGGCCATTTGTTTGTAAAATGAATTCAGTTTAAAGTAGCCGGCCTCCTGGCCTTCATACTCACGTATTGTCCATATATTTCCTCCGTCAAGAAAAAACGCACCTTCCAAAACCCAGAAAAGTTTAAATCGGTACTCCGCGTTGAATTGAAATTTGATGTCGCCTGACTGGAGCCAGTAGTCAAGTTCATCACTGTAATATGCCCCCGGGCCGAGACGCCGTACCTGCCATCCCCGGATGCCATTTGCACCCCCACCAAAATAGCGTTTCTCGAATGGCATAACATCAACATTGCCGTAGGGGAAGGCGATTCCAAGTGAAGAATGAAATGCAAGGGAGTTCTTGTCATTGATGTATTGATTGTAGGTCCCTTCGGTATCAAACTTGATGTATTGTGAGAATTTGATGCCCAGTAGCTCATAGGAGCCATCTGTTGTATTGGAATTGAGTAGCGTATTTAAACCATACAGTGCATTCCCGGCACTTTCAATGCCAAAACGAAGGTACTTTGAGTTCCTGAAATTTCGCTCTTGCTGATTGTTGTACCAAATGGCATAGTTGATACTGTGAATGATATGGTCATCGTAACTATAGCGCAGGTAAACAATATCATTGATGTAGTCATTAAAATTTGATGTGGTATCTCTTAAATCAACAAGATTAAAATCGATGAGATCCAGAGAGTGATTCCAGTTACTCTTTCCTTTCCAGTTGTAGTTAACGGATATATTAGAGATTTCACGGTTGTAATCAGGGCGGTCCTGGAAATTATAGGACGCAGAAAGTTTGGTGCTTGATTTAAAGTTTTCTCTAAAACTGCGACTCAAAAGAGGGAAAAGGAACCTGGGATACATCAGGCTTGATTCAAAGCCAAATTCATCTGCAGGATGGGAGCCTGTTCCATCCAGTTTCTTTTGATACTCCCTTGCCAATCTCAATTTCAGCCCAAGCTGTTCCCCACCTTTTAAAAGGTTACGGTGTTGGTAATTCCCATTGAGGGCAGCTCCAAAATAACTGTCCTGATGCGTTGCTTCAACATCGATAGAAGGGAGGTGTTTCCGTGCAGGTGTAATTTGCACAACACAATCAAGCATGGGGTCAATCTCATCAAAAGCCTCATAAAAACGAATGTTGACGTACTGAACGATCGGGATTGAATTCAGAAGAGAATGCGTTCGTTCAACATTCTCTAGTTTGTAGGGATCGCCTGGTTTAATCAGGTTGTTCAGAATAAAAACGATGGGTTTGATGTTGGGTGCGTCGTGAAACAGAAAATGGTGGCCTTCTACGATCAAGGTGTCAAATGTATCATAATATTTATTCTGTAGTCTCAATGCTTCTTTTGGATCATAATCCGTAATAAAATAAGTATTGCGGATTGTATAACGGGTATGCATTGACTCTGCTTTTTCACCCAGCTCGTTGATGATGTTCGGGTTTCTTACAACCAGGGTATCTCTGATGGAATGATTCAGCATGCTGCTGTCAGCATCGAAATGAATGTATTCTTTACTAAACTTGAAATAGCCTTCGTTTTTTAATAGCTTGGTAATCCGTTCCCTTTCTTGGTCAAATACATCAACATCGAATGAAATACCGGGCTTAATAAGGCTGTTGGCAGAGTCACTGGTCACCAGAATATCAATGATGGGATCTTCTATTTTCATCTGATGATCCTCAACAATGTATGGCAATCCTGGTTTTACTTTGTATATGACCGTCGCTTTTTTTCTGGATTTGTAATGAACAGAATCATCAACGGTGGCATTTAAATATCCCTTGTTTAAAAGGTATTTTGTTAATTCACGACTTGATTTTTCATTGATCAGGGAATCATAAATAACAGGTTCTTCTCCAATGCGTTTTAGCCATCTGTCGTACCAGTGCTTGTCTTTTTTTCCTGATAAATTATAGATGCCCAAATGAAATTTCACTGCACCAAAAATCTTGAGGTTTGGGCTTTGCTTTAAATACGGTTTAAGATCTGCGGATTTAATATCTTTTGAATCCGATTTTATGATGACCCTATCCAATAGGTATTCGTTCTCTGGTACGTATTTTGTACTGCTGCAGGCGCTTATCAAAAGCATTAATACAATTAGCAAATAAAAAGACTTATACCCCACGAAATAGTTTTTTGTAAAAGTAAATGAAAATCATTTTAAGCCAAAAAAGTAACTTGTTTTTTTAGTGACTTCAAGTTGTAAATCAGCAATATCTGTGCCGGAATTTGTCATCCATTAAATTTGGCCTGCAGGTCAGACTTTAATGCATCCCGTATGTCCAGAAAATTAGACTCCAACGTTTGCATGGTTGCGATCATAAAATCGTAAATGACCTGGCGATCAGATATTCTCTTGTAGTTAACACCTTTTAATTCAACAAAGACCCTTCCAACTTCTTTCTCCCCTGAAATTTGAAGTGCAAATTCCCATTGAACATTGTCCAGATTATCTTCAAGCAGCAACCGGTAAGGCTCTAAGGCCTCAAACATATCCAATCGTCTGCCTTCATTTTTATGATTCAATTCCAAAGCCACAATCACGCCATCCGGGTTGACATCAAATTTAAGTTCCAAATGTTTAATGCCGGTTTTGTACAAGAGCCATTTTGGGCTTTTATCTCTGAGGTCAGGAAATTTTCCACAATAGGTGTCAAATCCCTTCCAAAACTCCAATCGAATATTTTTTTCTTCTTCCTTTGAATACATTTCTGATTAGTTTCAAACCATTGAATTGCACGATTTGATGCGTGACAAAAGTAATCTTTATTACCTTTGCACTATGAATTTTCTGGCGCATTTGTTCTTGTCTTACCCCAATAAAGAAGAAATGACCGGTAACTTTATCGGTGATTTCGTGAAGGGGAAGCAGTTCGAAGCATATCCTCCTCAAATATCTTTTGGCATCCAACTTCATCGAAAAATAGATGAGTTTACTGACAAACATGACCGGGTGCGTGAAGTAAATGCATTGTTTCGCCCCGATTTTAAACGTTATGCCGGTGTGGTGAGCGATATTACTTTCGACCATTTACTGGCCAAACACTGGGCAAAATACAATGATGATACGCTCAATCATTTTGCAGTGGAATGCTATGAATGGCTTCTTATGCGGATTGAACAACTTCCGGAAAGGATGCAATACATTTTGCCAAAGATGATCGCATCAAAACGTCTTCAGTCCTACGAAAGCCTTGAAAAAACGGCACAAGCCATCGAGATGATGTCGAATTTCAGACATTTTTATTTTGATAAAAATGTCTATCAAAGTGTTGTAAAAAAAGAGCTCGGTGTGCTTGAAGATAATTTTTTTGTTTTTTTTGATGATTTGTTGCATTTTGTAAAGCGTTTTCGAAAGGAGGTAAGTGCTTGATAATAAAAATACAAATCCCTCAGATTACCGGCAAAGGCGACGGTATTTTAAACGGATTTTAAATAAGGAAATATTTCAGTATTAAATTGGCAGAAACAATCCAATGGATTAATTTTGCCACGCATTAAAAAAGAATAATCAATATTTTAATTCCATAGAAAAAAGAATGACTTATGGCTAATTTGTTTAGTTCTTCAATTGGAAGGAAGCTGATCATGAGTATCTCAGGTCTTTTCCTTATTACGTTTTTGCTTGTGCACTTAACATTAAACTCTTTTTTACTTCTGGACGGACTGTTTGGAACCAACGAAGGAGAGATGTTTAATGCAGGAGCTCATTTTATGGCGACCAATCCTTTGATCAAAGTGATTGAGCCGGTGTTGGCACTTGGTTTTGCTTTTCACATTATTTACTCTCTGATCCTTTCCATGCAAAACATGAAGGCCAGGGGAAGTGTTAAGTATGCCTCAGGCAACAAAACCAAAGGGGTTGAATGGTCGTCTCAAAACATGCTTGTTTTAGGCCTTGCAATTTTTGCATTCCTGGTTGTTCACATTGGAAACTTCTGGGTAAAGATGAAAATTACCCACGATATGCCTGCAGAAACAAGCTTCCCATTCATGGGAGAGATGGTGCATGGTGAAGATGCCTACACCCTTGTGAATTCAGCTTTTGATAAGTTATGGCTGGTAATTGTGTATGTGATTGGAAACATCGCTTTGGGGTATCACCTGGCGCACGGTTTTTGGTCGGGTTTCCAGACCATTGGTTGGAATAACAACGTGTGGATGAAGCGACTGAGAGTGATTAGCATTGTTATTGCCGTTATTATCGGCGGGGGCTTTAGTGTAATTGCCCTGGGACAACATTTGTTTTTTTAAATAGTTAAAATCGTAAAAAGATGGCTAAAAAGACAACGACAGCAACAAAAATAGATTCAAAGATCCCCCAGGGGCCGCTGACCGAGAAATGGGAGAATTATAAAGCAAATCAAAAATTAGTAAACCCTGCGAATAAACGTCGTTTGGATGTGATCGTGGTTGGTACAGGATTGGCTGGCGCTTCGGCAGCAGCTTCTCTTGGCGAGTTAGGGTTTAATGTTAAAAACTTCTGTATTCAGGATTCTCCCCGCCGAGCGCACTCCATTGCTGCACAGGGAGGTGTGAATGCTGCAAAAAATTATCCAAACGATGGTGATTCCATCTATCGTTTGTTTTATGATACAGTAAAAGGTGGTGATTACAGAGCGCGTGAAGCAAACGTGTATCGTTTGGCTACAGTGAGTAACGACATCATCGACCAGTGTGTTGCACAAGGTGTTCCTTTTGCACGCGAGTACGGAGGATACCTGGATAACCGCTCTTTTGGGGGTGCTCAGGTAAGTCGTACGTTTTATGCCCGGGGTCAAACCGGACAGCAATTATTGTTGGGTGCATATTCGGCACTCATGCGTCAGGTTGAAGCGAAAACGGTAACCATGTACACACGTACTGAAATGGTTGACATTGTAATGATCGAAGGAAAAGCACGAGGGATCATTACACGTAACCTGATCACTGGTGAGTTAGAGCGTCATTTTGCACATGCTGTGGTACTGGCAACAGGTGGATACGGAAACGCATTCTTCCTTTCAACCAATGCCATGGGTTCTAATGGTTCTGCTGCAATACAGGCCTATAAAAAAGGTGCTTATTTTGCCAACCCATGTTTTGCTCAGATTCATCCAACATGTATTCCTGTACATGGGGAGTTTCAAAGTAAACTAACCCTGATGTCGGAGTCGCTCCGTAACGATGGACGTATTTGGGTGCCTGCAAAGAAAGAAGATGCAGAAGCAATTCGTGCCGGCAAAATGAAGCCAACAGAAATTGCTGAAGAAGATAGAGATTATTACTTAGAAAGGCGTTATCCTGCATTTGGAAACCTTGTTCCTCGCGACGTGGCATCTCGTGCAGCAAAAGAGCGTTGTGATGCCGGTTTCGGTGTAGGAGCAACAGGGCTTGCGGTTTACCTTGATTTTAAATCTTCAATTGAACGCCTTGGAAAAGACGTAATTGAAGCACGTTACGGAAACCTCTTCCAAATGTATGATAAAATTGTTGATGAGGATCCATACAGCACACCAATGATGATCTATCCTGCAATCCACTATACAATGGGTGGTATCTGGGTTGATTATGAACTGCAAACCTCGGTTGAAGGGCTGTATTGTCTTGGTGAGGCAAACTTCTCCGATCATGGTGCAAACCGCCTTGGTGCATCAGCATTGATGCAGGGATTGGCTGATGGTTATTTTGTATTGCCATTCACAATTCAGAATTACCTTGCAGATGAAATACATACCCCACGGATGTCAACTGATCTTCCTGAGTTCGAAAAGGCTGAGAAGGAGATCAAGGATCGCATCAACAAGTTGATGAGCATCAAGGGAAAACGTTCGGTGGATAACATTCATAAAGAACTGGGTCTGGTGATGTGGGATTTCGTCGGTATGGCACGCAACAAGGAAGGCCTGCAGAAAGCACTTGATCGCATTCAGGAAATTCGTAAAGAGTTTTGGTCGAATGTAAGAATTCCAGGAGAGGAGAAAGACTTCAATGTTGAACTTGAGAAGGCGAACCGTTTGGCCGATTTCATCGATATTGGTGAATTAATGGCCCGCGATGCATTGCACCGTGAAGAGTCCTGTGGTGGTCATTTCCGTGAGGAATACCAAACAGGTGAAGGTGAAGCCCTTCGTCAGGATGATAAGTTTATGTATGCAGGTTGCTGGAAATATGAAGGTGAAGGCACAGAACCATCTTTATTGAAAGAGGAACTGATATACGAGAACATCGAAGTTAAATCACGTAACTACAAGTAAACAGCAAGAAAGATGGATAAAACGATAAATGTAACCGTAAAAGTTTGGCGTCAGAAAGGTCCTAAAGCAAAGGGCAGTTTTGAAACGATTAAACTCGAGAATATATCGATCGATAGTTCGTTCCTTGAGATGATGGATGTGATGAACGAGCAGATGATCAACGATGGCAAAGAGCCTGTGGCTTTCGATCACGACTGTCGTGAAGGCATCTGCGGCATGTGCTCTCTCTACATCAATGGCCACCCTCACGGACCTGATGATGATGTTACCACATGTCAGTTGCACATGCGTAAATTTAAAGATGGAGAAACCATTACCATTGAACCATGGCGTTCGGCCGGATTTCCTGTAATTAAGGATTTAGTGGTAGATCGTACCGCATTTGACAGCATTATGGCTGCGGGCGGATATGTTTCTGTGGGAACAGGTGGTGTGCCGGATGCAAATGCAATTCCAATTCCAAAAGAAGATTCTGATTTGGCAATGGATGCCGCTTCCTGTATCGGGTGTGGTGCTTGTGTTGCAGCGTGTAAAAACGGCTCCGCAATGTTGTTCGTTTCTGCGAAGGTGAGTCAGTACGCTTTATTGCCGCAGGGTAGAATCGAAGCTGCACGCCGTGCTAAAAACATGGTACAACGCATGGACGATCTCGGTTTTGGAAACTGTACAAACACGGGTGCTTGTGAAGTGGAATGCCCTAAGAGCATTTCAATCTCAAACATCGCACGCTTAAACCGCGAATTTTTGAAGGCAAAGTTGCAGGACTAAACTTTCACAAGAATATTTACAAAGAGCTGATCCGTTATGGGTCAGCTCTTTTTTATTGTTTTAAATGGCTGGAATAGGGTGGAAAGCAGTCTTATTTAGCTTTTATTATTTTTAATTGGACATACAGCTTTCAATCCTATGAACACAATTTACGTTTGGGAAGTTCGGTTTTCACGCATATGTGTTGTCCTTTTTTTTATTTTACTTTGTATAACCCTGAAATGAAACGTCGGCCGACATAGATTACATCTATTTTCCATTTCTAGAATAAAAATGGGCAGAACCTTCAAAAAAAGGACTGCCCAAGTATGAAAATGTGTAACGGGAGCTGTAACTCCCATAAACTTATGTAAAAATGCGTAATTTTTTTTATTTATTAGTGTTAGCTACTTTTTTTGTTGCTAGCTGCGAGAAAAGAGAGGAGATAGTTTTGGACAACGCCGCTAAATTATCTTTAAGTCAGGATCAATTAGTAATGATTGAAAAAATGGATGAAGCCTCAAAGATTTTATCTAAAATGGTACTTAATCAGGATGTACTTAATGAAGTGTCAGCGATGGTTAACAAAAAAATGTATTCTGACGATTTTGTATTTTTTGAAGATCTTTTTTATCCCCAAAGGAATGCTTTGTTGAAAAGTGCAAGGATGGATTTTTCTGTTTTTGAGGCTGAATTCGATAAGAACTATGACCTCTTAGGTCTGAAATCGGGAGCCATGGACGATTTAAAAAATTACCTGATCGAAAATAATCTTGTATTGTATGTTCCATATCCATTGGATGATTATAGTTCTGACAACCAAATTCCAAGTATCTCCTTTCATCCATTGCTTAATGATAGCACTAATTACGGTTATGAACCAATCCCACCCTCCTCGGGAAAAAGTGCTACTATGAAATCCTATGATGTGGTTGATATTAATGAAGAATATTCGGTAAGCAAACCGTTATATCTTATACTACCTTTGGAACCTGAAGATCCAATTGTGAAAGATACGCCAATACCACAGCCGAAAAATAAACTTGATGAGATATCAATTGGACATGTTTATTTAAGAAATCAACTTGATGGGCTTTTTAGTGGAGGATCTGAATTGAGATTTGAAAAAGGTGGTATTAATGTGTCTGCTGATGGTCATGTTACAGGCGTTTTTGATAATATTTTAGGATGTAATATTTCAAGATCAACGATTAGATATGCAAGCAAAGGATGGGAGAAAGGTTTTGTAAATTTAAATGCTGTTTGGGAAACAAACTGGAAACCAGAGGAGCTAGAATTGGTTTTTGCAGTTTGGGAAGAAGATGATAAAAGTGAAAGAACTTTGACTTTAGGAGGGAAGACCACTTATGGAACTGATGTTAAATTAGATTCTTTTGTAACTGCTAAGGCAGGACAAGAGTTTAATTATACTGTTTCTAAGAAGTTTTATTCACAGGATGAAGTTATATATGCTTTAGCATGGGATCGTAATTGGTTTTTTGCAACGAATAAAATAGATAATGGTTGGAGTTTCCGCGGCGCTTTTACAAGAGATGGATTCTCTTACAGAGTCTTACGAAATGATTTAATTATTACAATGAAACATAGAGAACTTTATTATTGAAAAATATTTGGGGCTGAATAATTATAATTATTCAGCCCCAAGAATTGATATAAGATGAAAAAAATCTTAACGCTAATATTGTTTGCACAATTATTTAAGTTGTGTTTTTCGCAAGATCTAAGTCTTTACACCAGTTTTGGCTTCGCTACAGCAGATCGTAATTTTTCAGATGTTTCTCTGGGAGTTTCCCTTGAATACTTACCACTAGACTGGATTTCGATAGTTGTTGGTTATGAGAAATTTAGTTCTGCATACAACGAGTTTGGGAGTGGTGATTACTTGTTTAGCGGGATAGATTCGTATTCTCAGTTCTCATATTCCTTACCCACTATTGGTTTTAATTACTATCCTTTTATTTTTAAAAGACACAGAGTGGGTTTTGGCCCATTTGTTGGGTACGGAAGAGTAATGATGAATAAAACGTCGAGACTTAGTTATAATTCTGAGCTTGGATTTAATTCACAAGGCGCCGAATTATACGATGTTGAAATATTATTAGGAGACTATTCCGAGCTTAGATTCACGTATGGTATGCATTTCACTTATTCATATGAAATTCTGAAGGAACGTTTAAACGTAAATTTAAGACTTGATTATACAGATATCATATTTGAAGATACCTCTAGATACTTCACACCAAATATACTTGGTGCTAAGATAGGCATAGGCATGTATTTTTAAAAAAGAAGAAAAAATATGAAAAAAGTATATCTTTTAATTTTTATTATTGGGAGTCACTTGATGGCTGCGCAGGAAAGATCCCATTTATTTTCAGGGAAAACAGGCTTTGGATATTTTACCGATTTGTTTGGCATCTTTGAGAAAAATTTAGGTGCAAAACCTGGTAGTGAGCCTGGCCAGCCAGGTAACATGTTTTGGGGGGAAGCAGTCATGCACCTAAACAAAAAGACTTCTATAGGTTTTTTATTTGGTAGAGGTCAAGTTGGATTTACACACCATCCTTTTGCAGATGAACCAACAAAGCTATTTCGCGTGGATGATTATTACCAAATTGTTGGTGTTCATTTTTATAAATGCTTTAATTTTAGAAAGTCAAATATTGCATTAGGCGCTGGACCTCAGTATATAAGTGCTAAATCTCCTCAACTAATATTTGGTAAAGAAATGCTTACAAATGGGACCGAGGTAGAAGAAGTTTATACCTACGTTAGTTTAAATAATAGACTGGATGAAATGATTGGCTTAGCAATAGATTTGGATTTTTCATATCCGGTTTATAAGAATTTGTTTATTGGAGCAAAAGTAAATACATCTTTTATGCTTGACTTTGGAATTGAGGGATTGCTGCTTAGTCCTTATTTGAAAATAGGTCTTTAGTTCAGGTATTACGTTTAAACCGCGAATTTTTGAAGGCAAAGTTGCAGGACTAAACTTTCACAAGAATATTTACAAAGAGCTGATCCGTTATGGGTAAGCTCTTTTTTTTGATGAATAGAATCTTTCGTTGCAGATTGCTAAACTCAATGATGGGTTTTTTTAACCGCTCTTTTGAGGAATATAAACTGCCTGCTGAAAATGAAAGTCTAAGAATTTTTCATATATCGTTCAATCATGTCTAATACATCATTTTCTCTGATTGGTTTGGCAATGTAATCGTCACAACCAGACTCAAGTGCCTTCTCCTTATCTCCTGCCAGAGCAAAAGCTGTTTGTGCAATGATGATTACATCTTTGTTGAATTGTCGAATATGTTGTGTTGCTTCATATCCATTCATTTTTGGCATTCGGATGTCCATAAAAATAAGATCAATATCAGGGTGTGTTTTGCATGCTTCAATTGCCTCATGACCAGAGTTTGCAATTATCAATTCTTTCGCGAAGGGCCTTACAATTATGGAAATCAAAAGTTGTGAAGGTTTATCATCTTCAACAATTAAAATTTTGTATTTATTATCTTCATTATCCTCACTTTGCTTCGGGCTTATATCATCAATAGGCATTTCCCCTTCGGATGCAGGTATATACTGAATTGTAAAATAAAAGGTTGATCCTTTACCTTCCTTGCTTTCCACCCATATTTCCCCACCAAGCATCTCTACCAATGCCTTTGCAATGGATAATCCCAGTCCAGCTCCCTGCCTTGCTGCCATGTCTGCGATATCAGCCTGAACAAACCGTTCAAAAATAGCTTTTTGCCTGGCTTCCGGAATTCCAATTCCGGTGTCTTTTACGTAAAATTCAAGGAACGCTCCTTTTACCTGGTATCCAAATTCTACGAGACCTTCTGTGGTATATTTGATGGCATTTTTTACAAGGTTTGATAGAATTCCAAACAATTTTACACCATCCGTTTTTATGTATGCATCGGTGTTGCTTAAGCCATACTTACATGAAAGGTTTATATTTTTTTGTTGAGCATCAAGTTTTAATAAATTGTAAGCGTATTCTAATTTCTCATTAAGATTTAGTTCACTTAGATTCACATTCATCTCACCCGATTCTATTTTAGAGATATCAACAATCTCCTGAAGAATATTAAGCATACGGGCTCCGCTCTTCTCAATAATTTCGATATATTCCTGCTGGCTCTCGCCGTCAAGGTTTGGTTCTTTTAAAAGGTTTGCAAAACCCAGAATCCCATTCATGGGGGTTCTGATTTCATGGCTCATGTTTGCTAAAAATGCCGATTTTAACCGATCACTTTCTTCAGCTTTTTCTTTCGCAGCAATAAGTTCTTCCAGGATTGATTTTCGTTTAGAAATATCTCTTGTTACACCTAAGATTCCCACTGGCCTTTTATCATCATCTAAAATCAATGATGCTTTTACTTCTACCCATACCGTAGAATTATCTTTTCGGGTTATCTCTAATTCTAATATTTTCTGTATTTTAAGGTTGTCTTCGCCCTTTGTTATATTCAAAATGATTTCGGAGAACTCTGCAACGGCTATTTGATATGATGCTGGCGTTAGAACCTCGCTTAATTTATGTTTTATTGCTTCTTCTTGCGTATACCCACGTAAAGTCTTAACTGCCGGACTGATATAAGAATAGTTTAAATCAATGTCGAGCACAAATATTACATCGCCCGAATTCTCGGCCAATAGTCTGTATTTTGACTCACTTTCTAAAAGGGCTTCTTGTTTTTGTTTTAATTGAGAATGTTGATATGAATTTATGATAATAGAAGGAAGTCTATATAAATATTTATCATTCTTGGTGAGGTAATCATTTGCTCCAAGTTTCAAGGCTTGTACGGCCAATTCCTCATTCCCCTGTCCCGTTACCAGAATGATTGGAACGCTCAGCTTTAACTTTTGACGTATTGTTTTAATTAATTCAAGCGCATCCATCCCTGGCAAACGATAATCCAACAGAATTACCTTATAATCTAAGGTATTGCTAGTTTTTTCATTTATTTTCATCAATGCTTCTTCTGCTGAAAGAACTGCATCAATCTGAATGTTTGGTGCATATTTCACCATATGACGTATGGTGAAATCGATGTCAGCTTTGTGGTGTTCTATGTACAGAACGTTGATTACTTCTGATTTAACAACACCCTTTTCGGCAAAACTACTAATGGACAGATTGATAATATCAGGCAACTGTTCCAGATACCCCGATCGTTTTACAATGTAATCCTCAGCACCTGCTTTAAGAGCAGTTACAGCAGCTTCTTCATCTCCTGAACCGGTTAGCATGAGAACCGGGAAGTTACATTCAAGTTCCTGAATCTCTATTAGCAACGCAAGTCCATTACCATCAGGCAGGTTCATGTCGAGAAGGGCGATGTCAAAGGCTGTATCAGTATTTAGTAAGTTCCGGGCATCTTCAATACAAGATGCAAGTTTAATGATACAATCCGGGTATTGCCTGACCAATACTCGTCTTGCCAGGTCGGCATCGGAAGTGTTGTCTTCAAGAAGTAATATTCTCATAAATAATAGCGCTTACGATTAATATGCATATAAACTATAAAGGTTTATTGATTAACCTCCAATACAAATCGATATGATTTGCAACTTCTAGGAATTTATCAAAATTAACAGGTTTTACTATGTACGAGTTAACACCTAACTGATAGGCTGATTTTAAATCACTCGATTCTGAAGAAGTGGTGAGAATAACAACAGGGATGGTTTTAAAATCCGGGTGTGATTTTAATTTTTCAAGAACCTCCAAACCACCTACTTTTGGCATATTAAGGTCTAATAAGATCACCACAGGCCAGGGTTCACCCTGTTCCCATTTTTCCATATATTGTAAAGCTTCTTCGCCATCCCTTGCTACCAAAATAGGATTTGACAATTTTTTTGCAGCAAATGCCCTCAAGGTGAGGTCAAGGTCTACTGGATTATCCTCAACAAGAAGGATGGGTCTATCAATGTTTTTTTCGATCATATTAATGCATTTTGGGGATTTCTAGATAAAAAGTTGAACCTTTTCCTGGCAAGCTTTCGGCCCATGCCTTGCCATTCATTCTTTGCATTGCTTTATTAACCAGTGCCAGACCTATGCCTGTGCCAGGATAGTCCTCGATGCGTTGCAAACGCTGAAATATTTCGAAGATTTTATGATGATATTTCATATCAAAGCCTATGCCGTTGTCTTCTACGCTGACAATCCATGCCACATCATTTTCAATCACATTCATCTGCACCTCCGATTTATCCTGATCCTTGCTGAACTTAATTGCATTCTCAACAAGGTTACGAAGGGCAAGGGTAAGTCCCTTAGCATCAGCAAAAATAACAAAATCTACGTTTTTTAAGCTCACGTTGATCTTGTTTGCGTCCAATTCTGCTTGATATAGAGATAAAATTGACTTTATTAAATCACTGATATTAATTTGCTCACTTTTTAACTGACTTCGTTCCAGACGAGAATATTCTAAAAGATCATCTATTAATTGGTTCATATGGAGCGTAGAGCTTCGAATTGTTTTAATAAAAGTTTGGGCCTCTTCATTGAGCTCTGATCTGTAGATATCATATAATAATTGACTGTACCCATCAATGCCACGCAAAGGTGCTTTCAAATCGTGCGATACTGAATATGTAAACGTTTCCAGTTCTTTGTTTTTTATTTCAAGTAGTTTTGCATTTTTATTCAGATCGCGTGACTTTTCATTTAAATCTTCAACAAGGTTTAAAAGCGCAATCTGACTTTCTTTAAGCTCTTCGGTCCTATCTTGCACCCGTTTTTCAAGTTCTTTATTTAGCGTTTTAATTTCTTCGAAAAGCTGACTGTTTTTGATGGCCATTGCTGCCTGCCCGGATACTGTACGGTAAAGATCTATTTCAGATTTTGTAAACGTTCGAACTTCATTTACTGTTCCCATTATTAAAACTCCGCTTGTTTGGTCTTCTATAAAAAGAGGAATATACAAGAGAGAACGCATGTTGCGTGCTTCCTTAATGGCGGTTTCAGCGGGCGTAAGATCAGCGCGCTCCAAATCTTGAATAATAACTGGCAAACCTGTGGAGATTGCTCTTTTTATATGTGGATGATCCTCCAACCTGGCACGCCGAAATTCATCGGGGAAGTTTGTTGGGATAGGTGGACAAGCTGCACCAAGAAATAGATTTCGTTCATCAAGCAGGTAGATCGCACCTGTATCCAGACCGATTAGTTTTGTTGCCCTGTCAATTATATTCTGCAGCACAACTTCCATGTCCAACGTTTTTGTAAGGGTCTGGCTGATTTCAAGCAAGGCAGAAAGATCCTCACTCTTTTGACGTAACGAACCTTCAACCTTCTTTCGTTCGGTAATGTCAATTACAAAAGCAAAATAATATGCGACTTCACCTTTATCATCAAACCGGGGATTTACAACAAGTTCAATTGGAATTCTTGTTCCATCTTTCCTGATGTATTCTTTTTCGTATTGCACGGGTTTCTTCGTTTGATGAAGCTCCTGTAGTTTGGCTGTTTCTGCTGCTTCCCATTCGGGTGGCGTCATTACCTTGTTCCAATCGATGTGCTTTAACTCCTCCTCGCTGTAACCTGTAATAGTCTGATAAGCAGAATTGCACATCCCAAGGCGGCCATCCGGATAACCGATGGCAATGCCCACTGACGATTCTCGTACGATATCAGCCAATAGTCCTTCCCGAAGAAGGCTCTCCTTCATTTCTGCTTCTACCTGTTTGCTTTCTGTGATGTCTTCATGTTGTATAATCACATAAATTAAATCTCCTTGAGAATCCAGAATAGGGTAAGCGATGTTGTGAAACCATTTTTTTTCAGGCTTCGAAACTTTTACACCGGTGGACTCCGAAGCGTGTTGAATATCGAAATTAACTTCCCACCTCACAGTTTCCTTTTTTTTAAATACTTTTTTTAGATGATTAATTACGCCAGTTTGAATGATTTCTTCATCCTTTAAAATGTTGTATTTTTTACCTTCGATATGTTCTGGTAACACGCCAAAGAGCTCTGAAAGCTTTGGATTTATTTTGATACACCAACCTTCAGGGTCGAGCAACTGCGTACTCGTAGACGACTGAATAAATAACTGTTCGAAAAAGGATTTGCTTTCTATTAATTCTTTTTCAACTTGCTTGTAGGCAGAAATGTCCCTCCAGGATGAAACAGAATAGAGTATCTTTCCCGCTTTATCTTTAATGCCTATAACGTTTAAGCTTACCTGTATTTTGCTGCCATCTTTTCTTTTAATAATTAATTCCTTGTTATGGACTTCTCCTGTTTTTGAAAATTGTTCGAAAGCGTCCTTTACGTCTTCCATACAATCCTCATGATAAATTTTAAATATAGGCGCACCAATAAGTTCTTCTCTTTTGTAAGAAGTCTCTCTTAGAAGTGTATCATTACAATATAAAATGGTAGCATCATTGGGTGATACAGAGACATGCATGTCAGGAGAATTATTATACAGGTCACGAAATCGTTGTTCACTTTTCTTTAGTACATCATTTAGCTCAATTTGCTCTAAATTTTGTTTTGATGTTGCAATGATCATTTCTGTCACATTTAACAGAAAATCCATGACTGTTTTTAACTTTTCCTCCGAAACGATTGGAACCTGCCTGAGGGCATCAAGGTATGATTCTTCGTTAAACCCATATGTTGCTGCTTGATCTGTAAATGTTTTTGTATCAGGCTTTTCTACGAAAAACTGTCCGGTAATAAGATTTGCGATATGATCTCCATTGATAACAATAGGAGCCGCAACATCCACCAATCCGTTCAAACAAGTATAAATATGATATTTTTCGCCAGCCTTAATATTTCCTGCCAGTTGTGTATCACTTATATTACATTTCTTCAACGTTTCGGGATGTTTGCGATGAAATTCGGTGCATATTTGGCACCGCCCTGACTTTGAAAGGACATTACCTTCCAGATCAATAATAGCGCTCGCAAATCCGCTCATTTTATTGAATCCTTCCAATATGTCATCGATTTTTTCAAAATCAATGCGATCGATTAATTTGTTTTTCATTCGAGATGTGGTTTTCAACTCATTTTTAATTGTTGTTCCAAATCCTTAATCAACCCCTTCAATTCCTTCATTCTTATTTCGCGCCCAACAAAAAGCTTATTCATCCTTTCAATTTCCGATATCTTTATTTCCAATTCTTTGGTTCGTTCATTCACCAGTTCTTCCAAATGTTCTCTGTGTTTTACAATCTCATCTTCCGCAAGCTTACGATGTGTAATGTCTAAGACGGTACCTGTTATGACATCTTCTCCTTCGAGTTCGATGTGAGTCCCATGAATTTCAACCCATAACAGCTGTCCTGTTTTATGATTCCCTTTCGCCACATATCGCACGCTGGGAACTTCTCCTATCAGTCTTTTTTCAATATGCTGTAAAGCCTTTTCCTGATCTTCAACTGCAATAATGTCGGTTGGTTTCAGGTTTGAGAGCACCTCTTCCTCGGAATATCCAAAAATATCGCAGAAACGATCATTTGCATATAGGTAGCCGTTTTTGTTAAAAATATAGATTCCCGTTAAGGATTGTTCGACTAAAGCTTTGTATTTATTTTCGGAGGTTTTTAGGCGGATGTCAGCGTTTACACGCATTGTTACATCCTCTACCTGAGTTACAAAGTATAATGGATCATTGTCCTGATCTCTTAATAAGACTGTATTTATTCTTACCCATATAATTTTTCCTGATTTTGTCAGATAACGCTTTTCAAATGCCGCTTTTTTTGATTTTCCTTCCAACATTTTTATCACACTTACGTTGCCTATTTCAATATCTTCGGGATAGGTAATGGAATTAAAATGTAAGCCCTCTAATTCTTGTTTTTTATAACCAAGCATTTCACACAAGGGGGTGTTCACGCTGAGCATTTTTCCATCTAAGCCCGTTATGCACATGCCACTGGCCGACTGATCAAAAATTGTACGGAAACGCTCTTCGCTTTCTCGAATTTGCGTCTCTGCTTGCTTTTGTTCTGTTACATCAATCCCCATCGATAAACGATGTTGAATCCCATTTAACATAATAGGTTCAACAGAATACATGATGTCGCGTAAACGACCATCCCTAATTTTAAATTTACATAAGGCATTGCTAATCATTCCATTTGATTCTGCTGTCAGCGTTGCCAGTTTATTTCTTTCCTCCTTGCTGAGTAGTCCCAGGTCTGTAGATGTTCTGCCAATAAT
>JBFHER010000035.1:0-20994 GCA_041584055.1 Bacteroidales bacterium | reverse complement strand
TGACTTCTCTAATCTCAATCATACATGTACGGTTTGAACAACTGCATGGCTAAAGATAAAAATTGTTGTGTGAATTTGAGTGCGAATTGTTTTAAAACAGAAAATGCGAAGTTTCCTTGCATTGCCATATTTCATTTGCTCCAACGGAAAGTGGATTTTGCATTTCTGAGTCAATGCAATGCCCATGTATTATAACACAAAAACCGCCCCTTTAAAAGGCGGTTTAGATTAAAAAAATGTTTTATTCTAGTCTATCAACTTATTTGTTTCCTGTTCAGGAAAAACAAATATGGGCTCATAGACTTTGGCTTCTTCGATAGGCATGGAAGCATAGGTGATAAGAATCACCGTATCACCAACTGCCACTTTTCGCGCAGCTGCACCGTTCAGACATATGTCACCGGATCCCCTTTCACCTTTAATCACATAGGTCTCAAAACGTTCCCCATTGTTATTGTTTACAACCTGTATCTTCTCGTTCACAATAATATTCGCGGCGTCCATTAAATCCTCATCAATGGTAATGCTCCCAATATAATTTAAATTGGCAGCTGTTACAGTCACATTGTGCAGCTTTGATTTAACTACTTCAATATACATTCCCATTTTAGCAATAAATAATGTTGTCTATCAGTCTGATATCACCAGCAAAAACGGCAATACATCCTATGTTTTCACCGGGCTTTCCCCACTCCCTAACGGGTTGCAGGTCTTTCACTCCGGATATCTCAAAATACTCTACCTCCAAATGTGGATCAGCATTAATTGCGCTAATCACCTGGCTTTTCACTTCGTCGATGGAGGCTTTTCTTGCCATTTCACATGACAAAGATAATGTTTTCCAAATCAATGGCGCACTTTTTCGGGCATCAGATTTCAATCTTGTATTCCGTGAGCTCATGGCTAAACCATCTTTCTCTCTGATAATAGGGCATGGTACAATCTTCACATCATAGCGTAACATTCTTACCATTTCCCTGATGATGGCCAACTGTTGAAAGTCCTTTTCTCCAAAATAGGCCTTGTGCGGATCAACGGCATTAAATAGTTTGCTAACAATCTGTGCCACGCCATCGAAATGACCTGGGCGATGTTCTCCTTCCATCACCGTTGACAATGCTCCAAAATTAAAAGTACGATTGTCAGGTTCAGGATACATCTCACTCACGGCAGGTGTAAAAACGATGTTGGTTCCCAGTGCTTCAAGCAATTTCAGATCCGCATCCATTGTTCTTGGGTAATTTTCGAGATCCGACTTATTGTTGAATTGAGTGGGATTTACGAAGATACTTACAACGCTTACATCATTTTCTTCGATGCACTGTTTTACCAAAGCCAGATGGCCATCATGAAGTGCTCCCATGGTTGGAACAAATCCAATCTCTTCACCTTTGTTTCTTGCAACGCGGATGATTTTCCCCAAGCTATCTACCGATTCAATTACCTGCATCATTTGATTTTATTGCGGTGCAAAATAACAAAATATATATTGGTCAAAAAAAGAAATTAGTCAGAGAGTTTGTAAAAAAATAGCACAGTAACTGTTCCTCCTTATAAATCAGATGTATTGTGCCTGGCCATCGGCCTCCGATCCAGAGGATCCACCAAGGCTTACCAGGGCATATTCACCGAAAAAATCAGATTTGAAAAGACATCTTCAAAGCTCAGGTTATACCCCATTTGTAATCCCAATCTCACATCCGGTTCATACCTGAGAAAATTGCAGTCAAAATAAAGACTTCCCCCAACAGAAAGGCTTTTTTCATTGCGTGAATAGATGTTAGTCAGATCACCATAATCTACAAATAAGCCTCCCCCGATTCGCTTCATATAAGCCAGCCAACCTAAGCGTAAATCCGGATATGCAATTGGGAACTGGTAATCAAGTGCCAAGCGAAGCATTCTTATGTTTTCCCTGTTCACATCAAAGACCCCCCGGGGCAAACTCACCAAATTTGACATGGTTTGAAAAACGGTCATGCCAGTCTCATCATCCACATATTCCTCACCAATTGTCTTGTTTTGGAATGCATGGTTTATAATTAAAGAATGATGCGGGGCCAAACCCTTCAAATATCCTGACAAACCATATCCAAACACAGATCCCTGATTTACGTACTGAAGTGAGGGTGTATCATCGCTATTCTTTCCCAAAGATGTGGAATAGCCCAACCTAAAACTTACGCCCCATGGAAATTCAAGATCTCTTTTAGCCATCTGTTTTAAACCATATCCGCTTAACCATAACGTGAAGGGCACATAACGGTTGGTAAAAGAATGATCAGATCCATACAATTGATAATCTATTTTCTTTTGCCCATATCCCAGGCTTATTTCAGGCCATAATCCCCTGTACCAGGTATGCCTCGAAAAGTTTAAAGGAAATGTTAATGACAAATCCCCACTATTGTAGGTGTTTTGCAGGTCAATGGGTGACCCCTCAAAACTAATCTGATCATTGTCAAAACCAAAACTAGAATTTAGATGAATGTTGGGCCACACGCCATAATAGGTCATTCCGGCCGAGAACATTTCATTTTTCATGCCTGGATTGGCATTGTAATTCAATGTAAGTTCCGAGTTGCTCAGTACGTCCTGTGACATTAAGGTGATCCCGGGATAAAACATATTGTCATCCAAATCCACAGACACGGGGTACCAACTGTGCAGATTTAGTGCATGCCCCAGCTTTGAATACTTCTTTTCTTGATAGTTACGCTTTGGCGTCTTTTCAAAATCAATCACCTCCCCTATTTCAATGCTTAGCTTTTCCGCAAAGCGGTCTGTGGGAGGATGCAGTTTTTCAATGCGAACCTGCCTGCCTTTTGAAAGTGTTTGTTTTACAATTCTATTCCCCCTGGAATGAAATGATGTGTATAGCAATTCATTCTTTTTTTCATTGACACTGCAATAATTTGCCCCAAAAGGAGCATTGGTCAACTGCTTAAGTTCACCTGTGTTCATGGCATAAGCATAAATCTGATTAACCCCATCAAAGCCACCGGTAAAGTAAATTACATTATTTACGAGGATTGGATTTGACAGCTCATTAAAACCAGCATCAAGAATCATTCTGCTCCCTTCCTCAATGGTCCATATCTTAAGGGCTTTGCCCTCCTTTCCAAGCGCAACATACACGAGAGACCTTCCATCATCTGACCATGCAGGATGAAATAAAATGTCATTTCCCGGATTAGGCAGCCGCTTTAAAACATCCCCATTATCAGAATTAATAAGGATGAGATTGAACCTATAGTCGGGATGATACTCAACAGCAGCAATTGTCTTTGTTTCTGCATTCAATGCCGGAGACGCCAGGAATAAATCCTCTGTTACCTTTCTCTTTTGTTTTGTTTGCAGGTTCATTAACCAGACATTTGAAAATGAATGTTGATCCCACAGGGGGTTAGTTTCAGTCTCCACCCAAACAAGCTGATTGCCCACCACATCTATTTCCTGATCTGCAAGATACCCAAGTCTGCACTCAAGCTTCAACATGCTATCCTCCACACTTACCAGCGATGGCAAGTCACCAAAAGATTCTGCAAATGCATACAGTACATTGCCGTCCTTTTTTAATTCTTTTAAGTTCAGATACTGAGCGGGCTCCATCAACACAAAATCTTCCTGCTCATGGTCCTCCCAACGATTATCACTTCTCCAGATGCTATCCAACAGAAGAATTGCATCCTCATAAAACTTTGTTTTACCCCGGTCTCTCAAGCCTCTGGCCTTTGTTCGAAAAGGATTCAGATAAATAGGATGCTTGGCAATGTTATCCAGTTTCTCATCAAATACGGTGGATGAATTATAGAGCAGGTGGGCAGCAACAATATCGTAGCCTGTTTGGTAATGATTCGGCATATAATCCACATAGGAACCTAAAAACACCTTATCATAAGTTGGTATCCCTTCCTCCAGTACCATTGCTTTAAACTCCTGACTAAATGCAGGATCCCTGCCACGACCAGCCCTTGAATGCATGGTTTCTGCAACCACTGCATCTCCTTCGAGATACCACATTGGGATATGAAGTCCCAACGGAATCAACTGGCCCTGCTGGCCAAACAACCACTTTAAAGCTGTTGTAAAGCCCTGATCCAGATTTGATATTTGTATGTAATGCCGGTACTCGTGAACAATTAATAACTCAAGCCAGTCCTGTGCTGCAAGACTCTGAGGCGGCCGGGTCCAAAGCTCCATTCTTCTGGGTGCCCAGGACATGACTCCATTGGAGCGACTGTGGTAATTATGGAGCACAATGGACAGCTTTTTAGGTTTTTTTTTCAAATTTGGCTTGAAGTAGTCAAGCGCATATTCAAATTTAGATGTAAACTCCTGGGCCAATTCCGATTGAGCTGAAGGAAAGATCACCTGAATATGATCTGTTTCAATGCTTTTCCAGGATATGCCTGCTGCCTCACTCCCGGTTCTGTAGTACTGTGAGAACCCGGTCCGGATAAATAAGAACAAGACCAAAAGAATAATAACAGCTTTGTATCTATTTTTAGGGGATATCACCTGTGAATCGTTATTTTTGAGTCGATTTTTATCAAACTTACTTTTTCGGCATGAAAATACATATTTATCAACTATTTACGCGACTCTTTGGAAATAAAAACGATTTCAATAAACCAAACGGCACCATTGTTGAGAATGGATGTGGAAAATTTAATGACATCAACGACCAGGCCATGCAAGCAATCAAAGCACTTGGGATGACGCACATTTGGTACACAGGAGTACTCGAACATGCTTCTCTTAGTGCTTACCCTGAGGCCAACATAAAGGCAGATCATCCCGATTTTGTCAAAGGCAATGCCGGTTCACCCTACGCCATTCGGGACTATTATGATGTAAGCCCTGATCTGGCAAAAGATCCAATCCAACGGATGGTCGAATTCAGGGAGCTATTGCAGCGCACGCATAAGAATGGATTAAAAGCCATCATCGATTTTGTTCCCAACCATGTTTCAAGAGCTTACAAATCGGACAATAAACCGAAAGGAATCCCCGATCTTGGAGAAACTGATGATGCAAGTCTGGCTTTTTACATGCATAATAATTTTTACTATTTGCCTGGGGAAACGCTTCACTTGCCAAAAAAGAGCAACACTCCATACGTCGAAAATCCAGCAAAAGTAACGGGGAATGATTGTTTCTCTGCCTATCCTTCCATTAACGATTGGTATGAAACAGTCAAATTAAATTATGGCATAGACTACCAGAATGGTCATGCAAAACATTTTAGCCCCATTCCGAACACCTGGTTAAAGATGACTGATATTCTTTTATTTTGGGCTGAAAATGGCGTGGATGGGTTTCGTTGCGACATGGCAGAGATGGTCCCGGTGGAGTTCTGGCGCTATGCAATCCAGCAGGTTAAAACAAAATACCCCGGGATTCTATTTATCGCTGAGGTTTATGATCCGAATCAGTACAGATCTTACATTCACGAAGGTGGGTTTGACTTGTTGTACGACAAGGTTGGTTTATATGATACATTAAAAGGTATAATTGAAGGACACAAATGGGCCAATGACATTACTTCCTGCTGGCAGGCCATTGAAGACATTAAACCTTACATGTTGAATTTTCTTGAGAACCATGACGAACAGCGAATCGCATCACACTATTTTGCGACAAATCCATGGCGTGGCATTCCAATGCTGGCTGTTTCATGCGGCATGGAGAAAAGTTCATATATGCAATATTTTGCACAGGAGTTGGGAGAAGATGCCGGAGATGCAGAAGGTTTTAGCGGACTGGATGGTCGAACGACCATTTTTGATTACTGGGGAATAAAAAGTCAACAAGCCTGGATGAATGGTGGCCTGTTTAATGATGCAAAACTTTCAACTTCACAAAAAGAGCTCCGACAGGCTTACCAGGACATACTCAACCTTGTTTTAAAGGAAAAAACAATGCAGATAGGAGGTTTTTACGACTTGCAATGGGCCAACAGAGACAATCACGCTTATAACAATCAATTTATTTACTCTTATTTAAGGCATACGAAAGATGCGATCATCTTGTGCGTTGTCAATCTGGACACTCATCCTCAGGAAGTGCGTGTTCTTATACCACAGCACGCAAAGGAATTAACCGCATACAATGATGCTTTAGAAGGGATAATCCTTTACGACAACAATGGTATTTCCAGAACGATAAAAGGGGATTTGAGTTTTAACATGCGTGCCAGTGGCGTTCTGTTTATTAAATTTAATCTGTAAAAAGCATCTGTACACCTGGTATATAATATCAGGCTAGCTTCACTGGCTTACAGAGCTGCTCTTCTTTTTTAGAAAGTCGCTCACATTTTTTACACTTAAATTTAGGTTTCTTTGGAAGTGTTATAAGGTACTTTTCTTCCGTTTTTTTACATTTCTTTTTCCCCACTTGTATTTGCTTTTTTTTCTAAACACTTACGAATTCAGATTGTTCGCTTTGTTTTTTTGGGGGAGGATCAAAAGCGTATCTGTTCAGTGTTCCGAAAAAAACAAAAGAACCAACTGCCGTTTTTTTCAACGAATCACATTGATGAATCCTTCTTGTTTTTTCAGCTTAATTCATTTCCAAGATAGAATAAGATCCCATTCATGTCATCTGGATGAAACCATGTGATGTCCTTATCCCGCTTAAACCAGGTAAGTTGTTTTTTTGCGTAACGACGTGAATTACGTTGAATTAGTTCGATTGCCCTGTCTAAATTATATTCACCATCAAGGTAAGCAAACATTTCCTTGTACCCCACCGTGTTTAATGAATTTAAATGACGATATTCCAGAAACATTTTCACCTCTTCTTCCAATCCCTCTTCAATCATCTGAACAACCCGCTGGTTAATGCGATCATACAACTCCTCCCGGTCTCGGTTAAGGCCAATTTTTATAATCCTGAAAGGGCGTTCCTTTTCTTTATTTGTAAGGAAGGATGAGTATGGTTTCCCGGTTTGAATCGTTATCTCCAGGGCATGAATGATCCTACTATGATTCTTAAGGTCCACCTTTGCATAAAAATCCGGATCCATTGATTTAAGTTGTATGCGCAATGGTTCTAATCCTTCCTTTTTAAAACGATCCATCAAGGCTTGACGAATTTCCAAATCCGCATCCGGCATGTCATCAATTCCTTTTGTTACGGCATCAATGTACATCATTGATCCACCGGTAAGTACCACAGTACGATGTTTTTTAAATAAGGACGCAAGCAAATTCAGCACATCTGTTTCATAGGCACTTGCGTTATAACTGTCAGCAATGGATTTGCTTTCAATAAAATGATGTGGCACACGGTTCAGATACTCCTTTTCCGGCGAGGCAGTCCCAATTACCAAGCCCTTGTATATTTGTCTGGAATCTGCTGAAACGATGTTTGTTTTATAATGTTCGGCAAGTCGTACTGCTGTTTCAGTTTTCCCAACAGCCGTAGGCCCTGCCACTACAATCAGGGTGTTTTGCATTCCTTAAAAATATTCCTCAAACTCCTCAGGACTCAGGTCATCAAAACTAACACTTTCGATACCATGCGTATCATCATCATCGTCGTCATCTACCAGACTAACGAGATCTGAAACGCCATCCAAACCAATATCATCAAGCATTATCTGCTCAGGCGGAGCCCCTTCAGCATTTATCATCACAGGTTTTTCGAGTTTCTTTTTATCGCCTGCGTTGAGCATTTCAACAAAAAAACCTCGATTCCCGAAAAAGTCAAACTGATAAATCAGTTTTTGATGTTTTTCTGTAATCAGCTCCTCCAAAGCCACCTGATCCATTATCATTTCTTTCCTGTTTGGATCACTATCCATAGACATCAATGTAATCTCCTGGCCTTTGGTCCAGTCTTCATTTGACAAAAAGAACGAAGCCAACTGACTTTTATCAAAGCCCACAACGTCCTGAATGGCATTATGTAAATCCTGAAAGGTTGATTTTGAATCAATTAGAATCTCTCTTAAAAAATCTTCCTTTTCTCCCGATAAAATTAAGAAATGATAAACCATAACTTTTCTCTATTTTGCTATTCCGTTTCAAATTTAATCAAAAATACGAAGCACCGAAACAAAAAAAGGGAGCAACCCAAAAGAGTTACTCCCCTTAAATATTTAATAAGACTGATTATCCACACTTGGAAGTACCGCAGGCAGTACAGATGAGGCAACCTTCCTGATAAATCACCTGATCGCTATGACAATTTGCGCACATCTTGCCATGCGCTTTAGTACCGTCAGGAATGTACTTTTTCAGCGCTCTTTCAACACCGTTCTTCCATGTATTAATGGATTCGCTGTTCAAGTCTAAGCCACTAACCAGCTTCACGGCCAAATCAAGTGGCATTCCGTACCTGAGCACACCTGAGATCAACTTCGCATAGTTCCAATATTCAGGATCGAACTTACAGGAAAGACCTTCGATTGTGATTTTAAACCCACGACGGTGCGTGTACTGGAAGTCATAACGCTTATTGCCTTCTTCATCTGTATTTTTAATGATCCGACCTTTGGTTACCCATTTTGGAAGTAAAATACCTTCCTCATCGTCAGCAAGTCCGGTAAAGATCTCGTAAGGAGTTCCTTCCAGCAATCCCACGAAAGCAATCCACTTTTCTTTGTTATTCTGAAAACGAACCACATCTGCTTCAAGCACCTCAGGACGATCTTCAAGCACGGTTTCATTGAGTTCCTCTGCTTTCTTCTCGTTGCCAGAAATCAAGACACCGCTTCTAGAGCCATCCCGGTAAACTGTTACTCCTTTACAACCTGATTTCCAGGCTTCGATGTACAATTTTCCAACCAGGTCTTCATCCACATCAGAAGGCAAATTAATGGTTACACTGATTGAGTGATCCACCCATTTCTGAACACGCCCCTGCATCCTTACCTTCTGAATCCAGTCCACATCTGTGGATGTTGCTTTGTAATAAGGAGACTGAGCAACAAGGTCATCCAATTCTTCTTTATTGTATTTTTTTGTGGTATCAAAACCTTTGGATTTCATCCAATCCACAAATTTGTGGTGATAAACGGTATATTCTTCCCAGGAGTCTCCAATTTCATCAATAAAATCAACCCGAGTTCCCGGATCATTTGGATTTACTTTACGACGACGGGTATAAACAGGCATAAACACAGGCTCAATTCCGGAAGTTGTCTGGGTCATGAGGCTCGTGGTGCCTGTTGGTGCAATTGTTAAACATGCAATGTTACGACGTCCGTATTTGGCCATGTCTTCCAGCAAAGTGCTGTCGGCATTTGCCAAACGTTGTATAAACGGATTATTGGCTTCGCGTTTGATATCAAAAATTGGGAAAGCACCTCTTTCTTTTGCCATGTAAACGGATGAGCGATATGCTTCGACGGCAATTATCTTGTGTACTTCTTCGCTGAAACTGGTGGCATCTTCAGTACCATATCTTAAGCCCATTGCAGCAAGCATATCACCTTCAGCAGTTATACCAACACCGGTACGACGACCTTCCTGTGTTTTTTTTGCAATGTTCATCCAAAGGTTACGTTCTACACGTTTCACCTCAGTAGACTCAGGATCTTTATCAATTTTTTCAATGATCTTATCAATCTTCTCTACCTCAAGATCAATGATATCGTCCATCATTCGTTGTGCGAACGCAACATGCTTTTTAAACAAATCGTAGTTGAAAGCCGCCTCTTTAGAGAATGGTTTTTCAACATAAGAATACAGATTGATTGCAAGCAAACGACAGCTATCATAGGGGCATAAAGGTATTTCCCCACATGGATTTGTTGAAACTGTTCGATACCCCAGATCTGCATAGCAATCCGGCACCGACTCCTTGATTATATTATCCCAGAACAGAATCCCTGGCTCAGCTGATTTCCAGGCATTGTGAACAATTTTTTTCCAAATATTATTGGCATTGCCATCCTTTTTAACAGCAGGTGTTTTTGAATCAATAGGATATTGTTGTACAAAAGGTTTTCCTTCGGAGATTGATTCCATAAAATCATCCGAGATTTTCACAGAAACATTTGCTCCTGTTACTTTTCCCTGCTCCATTTTTGCATCGATAAAATCTTCTACATCCGGATGTTTAACTGAAACACTCAACATTAATGCGCCACGGCGACCATCCTGCGCAACTTCACGGGTTGAATTTGAAAAACGCTCCATAAAAGGAACCAAACCTGTTGATGTGAGAGCTGAGTTTTTAACCTGAGAACCTTTGGGGCGGATATGCGAGAGATCGTGACCAACACCACCCCTGCGTTTCATTAACTGCACCTGTTCCTGGTCGATTTTCATGATTCCACCGTATGAATCAGCGTTATCCTCATTTCCAATTACAAAACAATTTGACAAGGATGCGATCTGAAAATGGTTTCCGATCCCAGACATTGGGCTTCCTTGGGGCACAATGTATTTAAAATCCCGGATAAGATCGAAAACTTCTTTTTCCGAAAGCGGGTTCGGGTACTTTGCTTCGATACGGGAAATCTCAGACGCCAGTCGACGATGCATATCATTGGGCGTTTGTTCATATATATTACCCTGAGAATCTTTCAGAGCATATTTATTTACCCATACACGTGCAGCCAGTTCATCGCCTTTGAAATAAACTTTAGAAGCTTCAAAAGCCTCTTCAAATGTGTAAACTTCTGTTTTTTTACTTTCGGTCACCTTTTGAGACACAATCTCATTCACATCCATGTTCGCAATTTAGTTTTTGTGTTATTATCAATGCTTTACTTAAAACCCCAGATCCGATAGAAAGGGAAACGCAATTTAGCACCTTACAAAGTGTCTCAAAAAAAATCACCGCCGTACTTATTAACAAGTTTTTACATCTTAAAAACAACACCACTCATACGCCTCTATTTCAACACATTAACCAAGCAAAAACACAAGTATGACAATAATTTGGCACTAAATTATTAACATTTTTTCGAAATCCTTATTACAAGAGAGTTACATGAAATTTTCCTATTTAGAATCTCTCTTTATAATATTATTAATCGTTCTGCTTTTCAATGATAGTGTGCCTTGCCTGAAAACTGACATTTTCATCATTCTTCCTTCAGCCCTTTTTTTTATTCACAGTGAAATCCACAAGAGATCAGACCAAATTTTCGATTATTCAGGATCAAAACCATACTTAAAACGTCAGAAATTGTTTCAAGAAGTGTGAAAACGTGATTCCTGAACCAAATTTAATTGAATTCCTTTACATTTGTAAAAATTTAGAAAACACAATTCAATTATAGCTCAACAAACATTGAAAAGCGTGGTGAAGAAAAAATTGTTTATTGAAACATTTGGGTGTCAGATGAATGTTGCAGACAGCGAAGTTGTCGCATCAATTATGGCAGAAGAAGGATACGATCTAACCAAAGAAATAAAAGATGCGGATGCTGTATTTGTTAATACATGTTCGGTACGCGACAATGCAGAACAGAAGATCTACGGCCGAATTCAGTATTTTAATTCGCTTAGAAAGCACAAACCAAATCTTATTGTTGGTTTATTGGGGTGCATGGCTGAACGCACGAAGGATGAATTACTCACCAAAAAAGGTGTTGACATTGTTGTAGGACCGGATAGTTATCTGGATTTACCAAACCTTCTGAAAAAAGCAAATAAAGGCTCACGCGCAATCAATGTTGATTTATCTGAAACCGAAACTTATAAGGACATTATCCCACGCCGGATTGGGGACAATAAAATTACAGGCTTTGTTTCCATAACCAGGGGATGTAACAATTTTTGCTCCTATTGCATTGTCCCTTACACACGCGGGAGGGAAAGAAGCCGATTGCCGGAAAGTATTCTCAACGAAATAAAAGATTTGTCGAAGGCAGGATACAAAGAAGTCAGCCTGCTGGGTCAAAACGTAAATTCATACAATTGTGAGGTGGATGGTAAATCCATTGGTTTTCCTGAACTGCTGGCCATGGTCGCCGAGGCCGCGCCACTGATGCGTGTGCGTTTCACAACATCTCACCCAAAAGACATGAGCGATGAAACCTTAAACGTCATTGCTTCACACAAAAACATATGTAATCATATTCATCTGCCGGTTCAATCAGGGAGTACGCAAGTTTTAAAAACAATGAACCGTAAATACACACGCCAATGGTATCTTGACAGAATTACTGCCATCAGGAAGTACATCCCTGACTGTGGTCTGAGTACGGATATTTTCTGTGGATTTCATTCTGAAACAGAGGAAGATCATCAGGAAAGTTTATCATTAATGCAGGAAGTTGGGTTTGATGCCGCCTTTATGTTTAAGTATTCGGAACGTCCCGGCACCTTTGCTGCCAGACATCTTGAGGACAACATCCCAGAAGACATAAAAAGCCGCAGACTGGATGAGATCATCCAACTTCAAAACAAACTCTCTCTTGAGAGCAACATGCGGGATCTTGGAAAAACGTTTGAGGTTTTAGCAGAAGGAACATCCAAACGGTCCAAAGACGAATTGTTTGGACGCACCCAACAGAACAAGGTGGTGGTTTTTCCAAAAGGCAACTATAAAGCAGGAGATTTTGTAATGGTGACGGTTACCGAAGCGAGTTCGGCCACCTTGAAGGGGAAGATTGCAAATACCAATTGATTCCAGGCATTTACGATTCGACAGTTTCAAGCAAACACAGATAAAATAAAAAAACCCCTCCGCCATAGCAAAGGGGTTTAAATAATTTTTACAAGTGTTTAATTCTTTCTGAAAGGACTCTTTTTAGTGATTCGTCCATCGGAGAGTTCATAAAAGATTTCTCCGTTTCGGGAAAATACCAAAGGAATACCCATTTCCTTGTTTTCCTGTTTCACATTTTTAATGGCTTCGTTTCCGATCTTTTCGATCTCAACGCCAATCTGGAGCACTTCCAAATCATCCATGTTTTTAAATTGCATAACATTTGAGTTATATTATCGTGACAAATATAGACTTTTTTATTTAAATGAATTGTCCGGAACAGATCAACTTTCACTTCCGATCCTCAACCCTCTGTAATTCACTATGTTACGTCAATCATAAATAAGCTAAAAATTTCTTCATTCTTAACCACGTATTTTTCTCTTTTTCCAAATGCAATATCAAGAAATTTATCATCAGAATTAAAGAAAAGGTAGTAGTTATCAACCTCGTGGCGATATTGAAACCAGAAATTGCGTTTACTTCTGTAGAAGCGTCTAACAACATCGGCATCAGGCACATGATGACCACCTTTGATCACACGTTCTTTAATCCTTTCAATGCAGATTCTGGGGTGCTCTAAAAAAACAAATATGATTGTGATTTTGTAACCTGATTTTCTGATTCGCGGAAAATACCTGTGCAGATACATGCCAGACAAAGTGCTCTCTATCAGGATATTATTTCCTTTTGCAATGTTCTCGTACAAACGTGAAAAGAAGACCCTTCCTGCGGACAGCTTTGCCTTTTCCATATCCGTAGGATTCAGTTCTCTGGCAATTTCGTCGGCATTAATAAATATGTAATCATGTTCCTTCAGAAACTGGCGGGCAAAGGTACTTTTCCCCGACCCATTTGGACCGGCAGCAATGAAGAGGTGTTTTTCGTTATCAACCATTTTTGACGGTTTCTTTTTTACGAATGTTTAACAAATGCTCAATACAACGCTTCAATTTCATTGAAATATTAACATTTCCTGATCAGGAGTAATCAGAAAAACGCTTCCAGTTTTTAACATAATAACTCCAAACCAGAGAATTAGGAAACAGCTCTCTCAGATCATATACCTTCATTTTTTTTATGGACTCCCTACGGTCTGGCTTAAACTCCTGCTTTCGCTGATTGAATTCCACATGTGCTTTTACCACCGCACCAAAGTGTGCCCCGCTATCCGTAAAAAGAAACTTAATGGCAGCCACCGCATCCAAAACAACCCTTTTAAGATAGGTGATAAAGAATTCATCTTCCGGCAAA
This sequence comes from Bacteroidales bacterium, assembly GCA_041584055.1. GTDB lineage: Bacteria > Bacteroidota > Bacteroidia > Bacteroidales > UBA5342 > JBFHER01. Next base: position 7,065 of record JBFHER010000035.1, on the reverse strand, counting down.
TTTTTATAAATACAAAGCAGGCTATTCCTGAAATTCAAAAATGTTTTTTGAGGATTTCCGGCAGAAAGAGATGCGCCTCCTACATGGTAGATCATACTATCCGGAATACAAACAACACGGTAGCCCCGATTCTTGAATCTCCAGCAAAGATCAATTTCCTCCATGTGGGCAAAAAAGCGACCATCCAATTTCCCTTCTTTTACAAACAGGTCTTTTCGCACCATCATTGCACAACCACTCACCCATAAAACATCGGCCATGGTATCAAATTGACCATTGTCTTCTTCGATGCTCGTAAAAATACGACCACGGCAAAAGGGGTAGCCAATTTTATCCAGAAAACCACCGGCAGCCCCGGCATATTCGAACTTAGACTTATCCTTATAATCACGTATCTTTGGTCCTGCGGCAGCGACTTCCGGATGAGAATCCATATAATCCACAAGGGGTTCCAGCCAATCCTCGATCACCTCCACATCTGAATTCAGCAACATGCAGTATTCCGCATCCACCAGATCCAATGCTCTGTTATAACCTTCAGCAAATCCGTAATTTCTATCTAATTCAATGATACGAACCGTTGGAAACGATGTTTTCAGCAGGTTTAGTGAATCGTCAGTTGACCCGTTGTCAGCCACCACCACTTCGTAGGCTTCATTTCTTGTATGCTGAATCACCGAAGGCAGAAACTTTTCCAACAATGCTTTCCCATTCCAATTTAATATTACAACAGACACTTTTACCATTCCTAACTTCAGGGATTATATGAGTGATTTTACCTTGGTTCCGGCAGGCATCTTTCTTTTCCAGCGCCTATGCGACCACAACCAATATGCCGGCTCCTCTTTTATTTGATCTTCCAGCATACGAAAATATGTTTTTATTATCTCATTCCCTTCTGTTTCTACTGCTTTTTCACAAATTGGTACCAGCTCGATGTTATAATAGCCGCGCTTTGGACGGGTCATCTTCATATAAAAAACGGCGTCATTCAATCGTTTTGCCATGGCCTCGGCACCTGAGTAAATAGCGGTTGGCTGCCCCAGAAAATAATACCATTCTTTGCCATCCATCTCCCAGGGTGTTTGATCTGCTACATAACCCGTCATAATCAAATGGCCTTCCTTTTTAAGTTTTACAATTTCCCGTAATATTCTTCGCTGAGGTACCGGATGTACTCCAAAACGTGATCTTAGTTCAAAAAAGAATTTTTCGAAATACTTGTTTGACAATGGTTTATAAAGAGAAAGGCTTTTATGTTTCAAATACAAGGATCCGCCGGAAACATACTCCCAGTTGCAATAATGTGCAATCAGAAAGGTAACACCTTGTCCTCGCTCATATGCCTGTTCAAAGGCCTCAGCATTGGTGTAAGTACATCGTTTTTTGTATGTTTTTTCAGAGATATGTCTGAACTTTATGATTTCCAATGAGATATCGCACAAATGACGGTAAAATTTCTTCTGTGTTGCGGTAATCCATCGTTCATCCTTATTGGGAAACACCATCTTCAGATTACTTCTGACCACTTTTTTTCTGTATCCGATCACATAGTACAACACATAATACAAAAAATCGGAAAACACATACATTACCCGGTAGGGCATTATTCTCAAAATAAAATAAAACGGTAAAAATATGTAATAGCCAATTCTTTCCATCTGCGGTTATTTATCGGATAGGCTTTACAGGAACACCATCCGGCCTTTTTCGTTTCCACCTGCGGTGCGACCACAACCAGTAGGCCGGTTCTTCCATAATGTGATCTTCCAGCATACAGAAAAACGTCTTTACAATTTCATCTTTTTCTGTTTCCGCAGCATTTTCAAACATAGGAATCACCTTAATATTATAGTAACCTCGCTTTATGCGTTCCATTTTCAAATAGAAGACGGCATCATTCACTTTTCTGGTGATGCGTTCAACGCCGTCAAACACAACTGTCTCCTGTCCAAGAAAATAAAACCAATCTTTCCCTCTAACATCTCCGGGCCCCTGATCCGAAGCGTAGCCAGTCAACACTGCCTCCCCACGTTTTCTTCGCTTTAGAATCTCTAGAAAGATTTCCTTCATGGGCACAGGCACACCACCAAAACGACTGCGGGATTTTTTGAAAAAACGATCAAAATATTTATTCTTCAAGGGTTTATATATACCCAGGGAAACATGTTTTACAACCGTTGTTATTCCCAATGTATATTCCCAATTTCCATAATGTCCGATCATACATGCAACTCCCTGCCCACGCGCGTATATTTTATTTATCAGCTCTATATTTTCGTAGGTGCATCGCTTTGCATAGGCTTTGCGTGACATGTGACGCAGCTTCAATGACTCCAATGAAATGTCACAAAAATGTTTATAAAATCGCTTTTCTATATCTTTTCGCCAGGCAGCACTTTTATCTGGAAAAACAAGCTTAAGATTTGATTGGACCACAGACCGGCGGTATTTTACAACATAAAAAATGATGTAATACAAAAAATCTGAGATGCGATACAAAAACCAAAACGGCGTAATCCTAACCAACAGGAAATAAAATATTAAAAATATTGAATAGCCTAGTCTTTGCATCAATCTGCATTCATTAGTTTATCAATGACAGCTTGAAACTCATTAAAATTGTGACTGTTTCCACTGACCATTTCTTTTCCCCAAAGATAATTTTGTCCTCCTGAGAAATCACTGTTTTTTCCTCCTGCCTGTTCAATAAGAAAGGCGCCAGCGGCAACATCCCATGGTTGAAGTCCATACTCATAAAATGCATCAAATCTGCCACAAGCCACATAGGCCAAATCCACCGCAGCAGACCCCAAACGTCTTAAGCCATGGGATTCTTCCATAAAATACACCATGGATTTCATAAAATTATCCAGACGATCAAATGACTTATACGGAAACCCTGTTGCAATCAATGAATCGGAAACTGTTTTTTTGTTTGAGCATCGTATCTCTTTCCCGTTCAGATAGGCCTTTCCTCCTTTCCATGCATAAAAACACTCCTTGCTTGCAATTTCATAAACAACTCCAATAACCATCCTATCTCCTTCCTGAAGCGCAATACTGATGCTATAAGGAGGTGCACCATGCATGAAATTAGTGGTCCCATCAATGGGATCAATAATCCAGTTGTACAGTTCTCCGCGTTTCACAGACGTACCTTCTTCTGCAATAAATCCGGCTTCAGGTAACAAGGTCCCAAGTGCAGTAACCAGCTTCAACTCCGAAGCCTTATCCACCGCTGTTACAAAATCGTTTTTTCCTTTTGCGACAATATCATCCGGGTTCAGTCTCGTTCTTAAATCAACGATCATATCACCACATTCTCTGACCAGCGCAATTACATCTTCACAGATTTCTTTGTAATTCATTCCATTATATTTAAGGCATTGTGCTCAATATTTATATCAGCTAAAGTAACTTCTTCGATTTGATTAATCCGGTTCTTATCGAAATTTCTCATCATTTTAATGTAATTATCGGTAAAGCCGAACATATGTCCTTCAAGTTCCTGGGCTTCCCAAAGCACCCTCCGATGCTGATTCCGATGCTCCAGATAAAATGCTTTTGTTTTTCGTTCACTCATATTAAGCAGTGCCTGACTTCTTTCCCGCTTTTGTTCAGGGGTCACTTTTGGTTCTATCTTTAATGCTTTCGTATTGGGACGTTCCGAGTAGGTAAATACATGCAGTTGCGAAAATGGCAGATTCTTTAAAAACGCATGCGTCTCATCAAATGCAGACGCTGTTTCACCATTCACGCCAACAATCACATCTATTCCAATGAAAGCATCAGGCATCAATGTTTTTATTTTTTCAACCCGTTCCCTAAATAGCTTTGTATCATAATGGCGACGCATAATCCTGAGTACTTCATCCGATCCCGACTGTAAGGGTAGGTGGAAATGCGGCAGTAAAACGCATGACTGACTCACAAGCTCAATTATCTCATCTGTTAATAGCTCCGGCTCAACCGATCCAATCCTGATTCTTTCAATATCTTTCAAGGCATCAAGTGCTTTCAGCAGATCAATAAATTTCTCATCGCTCCCCTTACCAAAATCACCGACATTCACCCCGGTAAGGATAAGCTCTTTTGCCCCCTCATCGATGGCTTTCTTTGCCAGCTCCACTGTTTCCTTCACACTGCCGCTTCTGCTTTTTCCACGAGCCAGTGGAATTGTACAATAGGAACAGAAATAATCACATCCATCCTGCACCTTGAGAAAGCAACGTGTTCTGTCGGAATACGAATAGGAAGGATAAAAATCTTTAACATTTTTCAACTCTGAACGAAAAACCTCAGAATGATCCCATTTCTTAAAGTTTCCATCAATATACTCGAGTAATTTAAATTTCTCATTTGCTCCCAATACAAGGTCAACACCTTCAATTGATGCAATATCATCCGGTTTCAACTGTGCGTAACAACCCGTTACCACCACCATTGCTCCTGGATTGCGTTTTACGGTTTTCCGAATTGCCTGCCTGCACTTTTTATCAGCCAGGTCGGTAACAGAACATGTATTGATAACCACCAGATCAGCCTTTTCACCAAAACGGACCCGTTCAAACCCAACCTCACTCAAAGAACGCCCGATGGAAGATGATTCTGAGAAATTCAGCTTGCAACCAAGTGTGTAAAACGAGACTTTCTTATGTTCAAACTGACTTTGATCTATCATAAAATTCAATGATTATTAGGCTACAAAAATAGAATAAATTGCCCATCCGGCCTTGTTAATGTTTATAAAATAGCGTGGCGCCTTCATCTGAAGGTTGAAAGGTGATGCATGTTGGGAGTTGCATCTAATAAATGATCAGAAAATATATCTTTGTAGCAATAACACTTAAACAAATGAGGGCACAGCATAATTATAGACTTTATATTCTGGTAATTTTTCTCGTTTTGATCCAGTCCACTGGCTGTGAAGCTAAACCGACACAGCTAAAAACGGGTGCTGAACAAACCGAATTATATATCCCATTGCTTAAAGGCAAGCAGCTAGCACTTGTGGTAAATCAAAGCTCAATAATAGAAAGAAAACATCTTATTGATACCCTTCTGACTCTGAACCTCAATGTAAAGGCAATCTTTGCCCCTGAACATGGCTTAAGGGGCAACGAAGATGCTGGGGCACTCATTTCGGATGGGAAAGACGCAAAAACAGGATTACCAGTGTATTCTCTTCACGGAAAAACGAAGAAGCCACTTTCTGAGCAACTGAAAGGGATTGATGTTGTTGTTTTTGACATGCAGGATGTGGGCGTTCGTTTTTTCACTTACATCTCCACCATGCATTATGTGATGGAAGCCTGTGCAGAAAACAACAAAACACTGGTCATACTTGATCGTCCCAACCCATTGGGATTTTATGTGGATGGACCTGTTTTGCGTCCGGCATTTCGCTCTTTTGTTGGCATGCATCCCATCCCTGTTATACATGGACTGACAGTGGGAGAACTGGCGCTTATGATCAATGGAGAAGGCTGGCTTGCCGGAGGTCTCAAATGTGATTTAAGGGTGATTCAAGCAAAGCACTGGGACCACACTTCACGCTATACACTACCTGTTAAACCATCGCCAAATCTACCAAACCAGCAATCCATCCTGCTTTACCCTTCCCTTTGCTTTTTTGAAGCGACAGATGTTAGCATTGGAAGGGGGACCCTTTTCCCCTTTCAGGTGATTGGTTATCCACATGAGGATTTTGGAAGCTTTTGTTTTACACCTGAAGGAGTTCCGGGAATGTCGATGCATCCAAAACACAAAGATAAAAAATGCTATGGTGTAGATTTGAGACTACTTGAGCACATCCCTAATTTCACACTTTCATACCTTTTGGATGCAAAATCTAAACTCACTGCTAAAGGCCAGTTTATTACAAGACCAGATTGGTTTAACCTTCTTGCTGGAAATGATGAACTTCAGAATCAAATCCTTGATGGTATGAGTGAAGAACAAATCAGGAAAAGCTGGGAAGAGGAATTGAAAAGCTACAAGGAGATGCGTAAAAAATATTTGTTGTATGCTGACTTTGAATAGTGCAACACAATAAAACAGACATTCAGTATTACTCGTAGAATTAATTTTATCAAAGCGATCGGCCACCACGCACACCATAAAAAAAGCCACCTCCGATTGGAGATAGCTTTTCTTTATGCTATGGAAGTAAAATTAAATTACGCCCTTTTCGTGTAGTAAAGTTCTGGTTGGTTGGTCACAGACTTCAGAAGGACCGAAATACTGAATTGGCCCAGGATACACATATTGTGTTTCAAGTGCCCATGCTTCACGTTTTGCTTCAAATGCTTTGAATGGAGCACCATCCAGCTCAACCAGGGCTTTCTGAATCACAGGTTTCATTTTTCCGTGACGTCTTTCCATGTTCATCATCATGGTAATTGGCACACCGCCGGCAATCCAGTTTTCAGAAACATCGGTGAGGTTCCGAACGCTGGCAAGGTAACCTGTTTTCCCTTCGCCAATTAAGATGGCAGCTGTAAACCCAATTGCATAAGTATAATCTGCATCAAAATTTGATGGAGATGCACATCGTCCTTCGTACCCAAAGAAATGGTTTTGAGCTGAAAATTTACCGGTATATTTACCTTTCACTTTCATTTTAACCAATCGGTTCTCAACCATTTCAATCAACAGTTTTTCCGTTTCAATTTTTGACACCTGAACGTTCCCATGAGGGTCACGGTCCAATGTCAGCTGTTTTGCGATACCTTCTGGTAAAGAAGCAAAAACCTTTCCAGAAGCTTTGGATAGTTGACCTTTTACATACAGACGTTTTGCTGAATCAGATTCCAGTGCAATAAATTCATCGTTATGCGCTAATAAATCATTTAACTCAGCGATCAGCTTTTTCATTGCTGGCAGAAATTCAATCAATCCTTCAGGAACCAACACAGTACCGAAGTTCATGCCTTTTTCAGCTCTTGCAGCAATAATCTTAGCTATGTAATCCACAATTTGATCCAATGATTGCTCTTTGGCCTCAACTTCCTCAGAAATCAAAGTAATGTTTGGTTGTGTTTGCAATGCGCACTCCAAACC
>JBFHER010000034.1:0-21525 GCA_041584055.1 Bacteroidales bacterium | reverse complement strand
TCATAAACTCCATCCTTTTCAATCAAGAGGTCTCATCATCTTTTTTGTCCTTATCCATAATTGTATCTCTGTAAACTGATGGTGCCACGCCATACACTTTTTTGAAGGCTGCTGAAAAATAGGAGGGTGATGATATACCCACTTCATACATCACTTCCTTGGTATTTACACCTTTGTCTGAGGATAGCATTTCGGCAGCCTTCTGCAAGCGGTAATTGCGAACATACAGGTTTGGAACCTGTCCGGTTATTTGTTTGAGTTTACGACTGAAATGAGAGACACTATAGCCCACAGTGGATGCCATGTCAGATAAACTGAAATCCGAGTCACTCATGTTTTTTTCAATGGCTTCATTTATTTTTTCGAGAAATTTTCGTTCTCGCAATGGAATACCAATTGTTTCGTCCGGGAGATAACTTTTGTTAGAGTAGTGTTCCTGAAGCAATTTACGGTCTTTAATCAACTGTTTTACTTTAACCTCAAGGAGTTGGACAGAGAACGGTTTCTGCATATAATAATCCGCCCCAAGCTCTACACTTTTGAATTCATTTTCTGCTGCCGACAGGGCTGTCAACAAAATCACAGGTATATGACACGTATATGTATCTGATTTTATTTTCTCACAGACCTCGAATCCATTCATCCCCTCCATCATCACATCGCATATAATTAACTGTGGGGAAATCACCTGAAGTTTTTCCAGTGCCTCTTCACCACTCTCAGCCAGAACCACATTGTAGTTCGCATTAAATGTGTGTTGCAAAAAACGGCGGAAGTCGATTTCATCATCAATGATAAGTAATGTTTGAGACGCATTCTCGCTTTTGGAGATTTCACTGGTTTCTATGTTGGTTCCCAGCTGATTAGGTATGCTTTCGACTGAGGCTCTTTCAATAAAATTGTTGGGTGTATTTTGATAAGGCAGTGATATTGTAAAAGTCGTAAAATTGTTTGGTTCACTTTTTAACTCGATCAAACCATTCAGGGAATCCACAAGAGATTTACTAAAAGTTAGTCCTATGCCAAAACCACCGCTTTGATTTTCGCTGCGTTCGCTTCTGTAAAAACGATCAAAAACTTTGGTTTGGTTCTCAGGAAGGATACCAATGCCATTGTCGGTGACAGAAAAGAAAAGCATCCCTTCCTTTTGGGAGTCAAAATATGTCCTGAATTCTATCTGTCCTCCGGTCTTGGTGTATTTAACAGCATTAGAGAGAATATTAAACAGTATCATCTCTGTTTTCTCCACATCAATGACAATTTCCTTACCGGGTTCCTCTACGCGATGGATAAAGGCAATGTCTTTAGATGCCATGGTTTCTTCAAAGGCCTCAATGAGGGGAAAAACAAAATCTCCTAAACTGACTTTTGAGTAGTTTATTTCCAGTTTTCCATGATCATGTTTGCGGTAAGCAACCAATTGTTCGATAAGTCGCTGTAAGCGTTTAATGTTTGACTGGATGATGGAAATATAGTACCTGTTTTTTTCATTCTCATTTGTTTCCAGTATTTTTTCCAATGGAGCCATGATTAATGACAAAGGTGTTTTAAATTCATGGGTAATATTGGTGAAGAAACTGAGTTTTGCCTGGTCCATTTCATGTACCCGTTCTTTGTCCAGTTGCTCAAATTTGAGGTTTTGTTTAAGTGTTGTTAAACGAATTCGATACTGGTACAATCCATTGGCAAACAACAAAAGGATGAAAGTAAACAATAATAAACTGTACCATCGGATGTACCAGGGCGCTAGTACTTTTATTTCAAGTGCGCTTGTTTCATTGGTTTCAATCCCATCACCATTCGTTCCTTTGTACCTGAATACATAATTGCCGGGTCTCAACCCTGTATAGTTCACGGATGTCTTTCCTTCTTCGGAGATTATCCATTCATTATCCACATCGTCAAGGCGATATGCGACTTTGTTTTTATGTGGTGTCGCACTGTGCTGTGTAAGAACCTCAATGTGCAGGCTTTTATCCTTGGGGTACAAGGTCAGCTTTGATGCTCCTAAACCACCGTTTGTAAGTGTTTTCTTTGTTTCTGTCAGGGTGCCGGGACTAACTTCCTTATTGTTAATTCTTATCTGTGATATTTTCACATTAGGAGGTAATTGTGTTTTTTTTATGTCTGTAGGGTTGAAAACTGTTAATCCGTTAAGACCTCCGAAGATAAATGCATTTGATTTTGTTTTTAGGTAGCCATATCGGCGAAAGTTGTTATGCAACAAACCATCATTTATGTTAAATATGTCGATGGTTTTGGTATCCTCATAAATCTTGCAAATGCCCATATCTGTACTGATCCAGATGTTATTTTCTTCATCCTCCAAAATTCCATACACCATATCGTCGGACAATCCATTGCTTTTAGTTAGGTGTGTGAGCTGACTTAATTGTCCATCTTCATTAACAAAGGCTTTTATCAAGCCCTCGCCAAAAGTGCCCAGCCACAGTACCTTGTCAGAATAATAAACAGACAGCATGCGTGTTGAGGATAAAAATGCTTTGTCTTCTTCGTTACAGTTCACAGTAACATCTGTCATTACAATCTTATTGTTTTCAACGATAAAGGTCTTTAGGCCTTTTGCTGTTGCCACCCAAAATGTTCCATATTCATCACAAACAGCTCCTTCTGTCCATTCTTCAAATCCAAAATTATGAATGTCAATTACTTTAACAGGTTTTCCCGAATAAAGCGAAGACCATGGATTTTGTATCACCGATATACCATTTCCTATTAACACAAAAATTTCCTTGTCAAGTTGGAAGATTTTGCGTGTGCGCGACAGGTTTGCAGGACGATCATTATATTCCATGGCTAAAGGATGGAATTCATGCTTCTTTTCATCGTATAAATAGGTCGTAAAGTAGTCACAAAACCATATCCATCCGCTGCTATCCTGAAAAAGATACATTATCTCATTATTTTTCAGGGTGTTATTTTTATCTTTAATATGCTCGAATTCTATGTTATTAAGCGTTGTGAGAGGTTTTGTACTTTTGCTAATTGAGAAATTCGAAAATGAAGACCAGATATATCCCTTGTTATCTTCAAGGATATAGTTTACCAAATGACCACTCAAAGATTTCTTATTGTAAGGCTCATTCCGATATGAAAAAAAAGGTTTTTCAGTTTTATCAATCTTATTGACTCCTCCCTGGGCAGTACCAATCCAGATGCTTTTAAACTTGTCTTCGTAAAAACACCGGATATTCGGACTACTAAGCCCTTTGTTATTTGTGTATGGGTAGGTGTAAAAGGTATTGCTTGGCCTGTCAAATTCTAAAATCCCTTCATTTCTGGTTCCAATCCATATTTTGGCTTCACTGTCGATAAAAATACTTCTCAACCCTGCATTACTCACTCCCAGAATGTCATTCATTGAAAAATTACGAATTAGCAACAGTTTTCCATTGTCTATGGTACACTGCATTAAATTGTTTTCAGTCCCTATCCATACAAACTTGCCTTCAATTTTTAATGTGTTTATAATAGGAAGCTCAAAGTCCAGAGGCTCTAATCGTGTTACATCTATCTCCATAGCAGAGGAAATATCAACAATTAAAATCTCATTCAGGTTAGCAACCAGCACCTTGCTGTTTGAAAGAATATGGATAGATATTATGTTTTCTTGCAGGTAATCTTTTAAGACAACACGTTGTTTCGGATTGTCAGGCTGGTCAGGATGATAGATTAGGATTTGTTTATTCATGGCAATCCAAATGCTGCTATCAGGTGATTCTGAAAAAACGGTCGGTTTGATGGTGTTGCTAATACGGCTAAAACTCTTATTGATTGGGTCATAAATGCATAATCCACTTGAATTGGCAATCCATACACGCCCTTTTTTGTCAGAAAAAAGTGTTTTTATTAAGTTGCTTTGGATTGAATTCTGTTCATCTGTTGTGCTGTAGGTGAAAAACTTGTATCCGTCATAGCGAATCAGTCCGTTTACCGTGCCAAACCATAAATCGCCGGTTTGATCACTGCATATATCCACAACTGTATTTTGGAAGAATCCTTCATTGTTGGAAAAGACTTTTATCTGATGATTGCTCTGCTTTACATTTATTGCAAATGTATTCAAATTAAGAAACGCAAATAATACAAGAATGGATATACAGTATTTGAATGAACCGGATTGTTTCATAAAGTGTGACTTTTGTTTTATCATGCAACACATGGTGATTACACTTTTGTTTTTGATTGTTGTTTTATTGATTTTAATTTATCACAGCGTAAAAATAGCAACTACAGTTTGTCTCACGCCTCATTGAAAAGATTATTTTCGATTTTAAAATTAACCAATATTATTCATCTTTGGAAAAGTTGTTTTATGTGTTCATTTTATAAGTAAGGTGTCTTTTTTTTTGATAACACCATCATTTTTGTCATCTGTTTTGAAATGTTTAACAGCCTTGAGTTTGTCGAATTGATTGTTAGACAAAGGGGTAGAGGCTTTTTTTTGTGTCAATAACCCTGGCATGCTACTCAAAACGAACCATTGTATCTGTTGTTGAAGAACCCGGATTTGTAATTCCTTTTTCACTTGCTCAATGCAATCAAATGAATAACGCAACAAAACAGCAAATAAGAGCAACGACTAAACCACTATAAAAAATTACTTTTGTTTCGTTAAAAAATGTATAAAAATATGATTGGTGCTAAGCATGTTTCAAGATACTATTTTATTTATCTCATTGTATTGATTCTTCCTTTTACTTTTGGGTGTGAGGATGCGATGGATAAGAATCCAAAATATCAATTCCCCGAATGGCTGGATGGTAAGGTATATGATGTAGCTAAAGGAATACCCGAACTCTCGACCTTTGCTCAATGTCTGGAAAAAACAGGTCTCCATGAGGTTATCAATTCAAGTGGATTGTATACTGTTATGGCACCCTCGAATGCAGCATTCGAAGCATACTTCGCCAATCATCCGGAATACAATTCCATCGATGATATAGATAGTGTGACGCTCAAAAATATGGTGGAGTTTCACATCATACTGATGCCTTATTCCAAAAAGCAATTGCGTACACTGGACCTGGGTGGTTGGATTGCGGATGATGCCGACGATCCTGCTTACTCCTGTTTTAAACGGGAAACATTTAATCAGCCTGAAAATCTTAAGATAAAGGTTAACGAGGATGCTGACGGCGTGATAAAATCAATTAACTCCAAAGGGAATGCTGAACGGAAAGTATATTCCGCATACAATAAGTACGTGGCCTTGTTTTACGCGGAGCATTTAAATTACCTCGGTATTTCCGGATCAGATTTTCAATATTACTTTGACAGAGATTTTGAGCCGGCTGAAGTCTATTTTGGTGGCGCTAAGCTGATATCAAAAACCAATGATGAGGATGAGCTTGTTGAATCTTATTCTGCAGAAAATGGCTATGTTTATATAGTAGATGAGGTTGTGGAACCAATGCAAAGTGGCTATCAACATCTGTTTAATAACGATCCTGACAGACCCAGTTATACACTGTTCGGTGATATGATCAATGAATTTGGCACCCTTACTTTTAATGAAGAAGCAACCTATGATCAACCTGGTGCCTCTGAAGGTCTTGAAATTGATATGTTGTATGATCTGAAGTACCCCGGGCTGGCTTTTAATATTTACAGTGAAAATGCAACTGGCTCTAGTTTGCCCCTGAATTTAGTTGTCCATAATGGCTTGTTTGCACCCACAGACGCTGCTTTTAATTCTTTTGTGTCTGAGGTGTTGACAAAAAACGATGTAAATTATTACCGCAATTTATCTCAGGTTCCGGCAGATGTAAAACGGGTTATCATAAATAGTCATATGATAAAATGGGCACCTTACTATCCTTCCAATGCAGGTCTTAATGGATCAATAATCAACAACAACGGAAACAGAGTGGATATTTCTGATATCGGTATTGTGGAGAAAGAATTTGGCAGCAATGTAACATTTGTGGGTTTGGATAAAGTTGTAATGCCTCAAATACTGAATTCAGTGGTTGCACCAGTATTGCTGCGTCGCTCTTATTATTCTTTTTACTGGGCTTTATATGCTTCAACCGCCACAGAAATACTACAGGTCCCAACGGTGGATTATACCCTTTTTGTCATCCCCGATCTCGTTTTTGACACAGACTCAACGCTTTTTGTGGATGGGGTCTATAATAGTTATTCTAGTACGCCAAGTGTAAGTCGATTCAGGGTCTATGATAAAAATGGAGAAGAGTTTCTGACTTTGCCCCGCCGTTCAACTGTGGATAATTTCTCTTTGCAAGGCTTCGTATATGGACACATTGGCATTGGAAAAATCAACGGCAATTGCCGAAAAGAGTTTCTTCGTAACCTGTCCGGACAATACATTGTGATTGATAACGAACAGAATACCGTCTCGGGTGGCGTAAAATCAACCGCTGGTTACAATGGGGGCGATGAGCTTACATTAACACTTGATGAAAAGTTGGAAGAAGATTATGGATCCTATGGCTCAGCACCCAAAAATGGGAGCACCTATAGCATTGATGGCTGGTTGAGATTTTCAAATATAACATTTTCAGCTCAGGCAATCCGTAATTTAGGAGGGGAAAGGTTTTTGTCTCTTATGAAACGTGTTGGTATGATTGATGATTCTGACAAACTGGCAATGTTGGATGAAGGAGAGGTTTTGACGCTCTTCCTACCCAGTGCAGCAGCATTGGACTCTGCACAGGTGGATACCCTGCCAGATGATAAACTTAAAGAACTGTTGGAAGCACACTTTGTGCTGGGTGTGAATGCCTTTACCGATAACATTAATAAAAATCCCCTCCCAACCAAATATTACACGAAAAACGGGAAGCGCTTAACACTAAGCAGTGATGCTTCTGATGCGCTGAGTATTTTGAGTAACACCGGAGAGGAATACTATACTGTCATTGAAAACGGGTTTACAAATAAAATGTTTCTTGGATGGGACAATGGTAATGAAAACGACGGAAACACCTATACCAATAAAGTTTTTGCCGGAATTGCTTCGATTGTGCAACCCATCGATGTTGTCATTCAACCCGAAAAAGTTTTAGAATAATTCAAGATCAGATAATAAAAAAACTATGTTAAGGTATTATACGGTTTTATTAATTATAGTTGGCTTTCTTGATGTTGCCGCCCAGGATTTCGTTGTAAGGGGCAATATTAAAGATGAAAGCGATTTAGCTCTTATTGGAGCTACAGTTGTTGAAATTAATGATGATGATCGTTTTATAAATGGAACAATTTCAGATTTCAATGGAAACTATGTGCTACAAGTCGGAAGTGGCAGTTCTCGGATACAGGTTAGTTTTATTGGGTACAAAACCATCGTGATTGACATCAATAACAGAAGCACAATAGATGTTAAATTGCAAACGGATGCCACGAACCTGGCTGCCATCGACGTTGTGGCTGAAAGAATCACAAACAATAGCTTGGGAGGTATTTCTGATAAGAACAGGGTTGGTGCTGTGGCTGTTGTGGATATGTCGTCCATGGAAGGTGTGGCCATGAATGATGTCAGTGATGCGATGCAAGGGCAGGTGGCCGGACTTGATATTATTTCATCAGGAACGCCAGGTGAAAGTGCCAACATCGTTATTCGGGGTTTATCAACAATTGGGGATGCAACACCACTTATCGTTGTAGACGGGATTGCGCAGGACACCTATGCCGATGATTTTGACTTTGCCACAGCAGATGTAGAGGATTTGAGCGCCTTATTGAGTGTCCCTACTCAGGATATAAAAGAAATAAGGGTCTTGAAAGATGCGACTGAAGCCGCTATTTGGGGGGCACGGGGTGCCAACGGTGTCATAGAGATTGATACCCACCAGGGACGCAAAGGGAAAACGAGGTTTTCAAGTACCTATAAATATACACTGGATCAACTGCCAAAACAGATGCCAATGTTGTCGGGCGATGAATACATCATGATGCAACAGGAACAATTGTTTAATAATTCGCCTTTTTATGTTATTCCGGATGAGATTGCATACAATCCGAAGTATTTTGATTTTTATAATTACAGCCAGAATACGAACTGGTATGATGAGATCACCCAAAACGGAAGATCTGATGAACTTACATTAAAAGTAGAGGGAGGAGGAGACAATACCAACTATTATATTTCGGTCAATACAGATAACCAGAGGGGAATGGTTATTAACGAAGGCCTTAAAAAGCTGAATGCCAGGGTAAACCTGCAATATGTTTTATCAAAAAATATAAAACTCACAACTCGTTTCTCTTACCTGAACAGTACAGTGGAAGGAAACTGGGGAAATGCTTTGGGGCAGGCATACATCAAAGCACCTAACATGTCAGTCTATGAATATGATGCAGTAGGCAATCCGAGCAATGAGTATTTTACACCCATCACAAATTACCAGGGAAATGGAGTCACATATTTTAATCCGGTTGCGGTGGTAAACCTTAGCCAGAGTGATGTGGTTTCCAACAGGTTGAACTCCGATTTCATACTTGATTTAAAACTTGGCAGACATGTGAGATTCCAGGAAACGGTATCATTGATGAACCAGGGATCCAAGGCTTCTGTGTTTTTGCCGCAGGATGCAATAGGAGCACAATGGAACGATACAAAAAACAACAGTGCACAGGAAGGAAATAAAATTAACAGCTCCATCACAACCCGTTCCATGCTGATGTTCACGCCTCCCAAACACAACGATCACGAGTTACAGGGTTCATTGATGTGGGAAACCTATCAAACAGCGAGTGAAAATACAACCACAAGTACAGCATTAAATATTAGTAATTTGGTTACAGACCCTGCGTCAAATGCAGTGTTTGCTGGCATTAGTTCCTCTAAATCAGAGGTGCACACCTTGGGGATGTTAGCCAGAGTCTCGTACAACTACAAAGACAAATATGTGATAACCTCGAACATTAGAGGCGATGCCTTTTCTCGTTTCGGAAAAGACAAACCCTGGGGGATCTTTCCTAGTGTTGGTGTTAAGTGGCGTTTGAAAGATGAACCGTTTATGAAGGGACTGTCATTCATCGACAGAGCAAATTTCAGTTTGAGTTGGGGACGTGCCGGAAATATTCCCAGTGCAGTTGGAGCTTATTCCAGGCATGGGATCTATGATGAAGGTGGACAGTACATGTACGATGTATCTGTCGTTCCTACACAAGCCCAGTTGGATGGCTTGAAATGGGAGACCAAAGATGAGATAAGTTCATCCCTGGATCTTGGATTGCTCAAAAACAATAAACTGACCCTGGTGCTTGAATATTACAGTAAGAAAACCTATGATGTTGCCTGGTCTTCTTACGGCATTCCCACGTCTTCTGGCTATTCATCGTTAGTGGCATACAACGGAGGTGAGATTAGAAACGAAGGATACGATGTGACATTAAGGGTAAAGGATGTTTTGAAAACCAAGGAGTTTTCCCTTTTGTTGTACGCAAACCTGAACAATAACCGGAACTGGTTTGAAGAATTGCCACCCAATCAAGGCACCCAGAAAAATGGCAACTCTCTGGCAAATAAAACCTATCCTTTAAAAACACAATTGGGGTCTCCAATTGGCTCCATCTTCGGTTTAAAGTACCTGGGAGTATACTCAAGTGATGCAGATGCTGTCGCAAAAAATGCAGATGGGAGTACGAAGGTGGATGTGTATGGAAACCCTGTTTACATGGTATATCAGGATGGAGACAGATTCAAAGGAGGAGATGCGATTTATCAGGATATAAATTACGATGGTGTAATTAATATCAACGATGCTGTATATCTTGGTGATTCAAATCCTAAATTGCATGGTGGATTTGGAGGAACAGCGAAATACAAAAACTTTTCACTGATCTCGAATTTTGTTTTCCGAACAGGCTTTAGCGTTGTTAATATGATTGCCCTGGAAACAGAAAGTATGAATGACAAATCAAATCAAAGTAAAGCAACACTTTACCGCTGGAGAAAAGAGGGAGATGACTTTGAGGGCATGATTCCAAGAGCGTATTCCGGACATCAGTTCAATAGCGTGGGATCAGATCGTTATGTTGAAGATGGGAGTTATTTGAAGTTTAACTCATTAACATTGAGTTATAACATCAGCAACCAGTTGAAGAAAAAAATCGGGGTTTCAGATTTACGGATCTCTTTAACCGGACGTAAAATTTTTACATGGACCAATTATAGCGGCCAGAATCCTGAAATTAATACAAAACTGCAAGATCCTTTTTGGGTAGCAGAAGATAACGGAAGGACGCCTCCTGCAAGAAGTTTTTCTGTCCTTTTAACGGTAACCTTGTAATTTGAAATCAATAAGATAGAATGTATGAAATATAGAGGTAAAATATTAATTCTCTTGCTGCCCCTGCTGATGTTGGGTTCCTGTTCAGATTATTTAGACCTGTATCCTCTAGATGGCCTGGTTAGCGAAGAGTATTGGCGAAGCAAAGAAGATCTGGAACGTGTGATGATTGGAGCATATTCTGCAATGGCCGATTTAGATGCTCACTTGTTTCTCAATGGCGAAGTACGTGCTGATATGTTAATTTCAGGGTACAATGTAGATAAATGTAATCCAGGTAGTTATTACAGTAATGACAATATAAGGGATGTAAGAACGGTGGACATATTACCAGAAAATAATTTTGCAAAATGGGAACGATTTTATAAAGTTATCAATTATTGTAATCATGTTATAAAGTATGCACCGGTGATACATGAAAGAGATGAAACCTTTTCAGAGTATTATATGAATGCTTATATCTCTGAGGCTACGGCTTTACGCTCACTTGTTTATTTTTATTTGGTACGCATTTTCAAAGATGTACCTTATGTGACGGAACCTTCTGAAACAGACTTGATTGATCTGTATCCGAAAAAAACAAATGGAGAGGTAATTCTTTCAAATATAATTAAGGACCTTCACACAGATCGTCTGGTGGAAAATATGGCCGATTTCTACGATGATGAAATTTCTACAAAGGGACGCATGAACCGATATGCAGGTTATGCCTTGTTAGCGGATATTGCATTATGGAATTTCGACTATGACATGACCATCGAATATGTAAATAAAATTGAAAATTCACTGAAGTATTTGTATGTATCCAACAGCGGTTGGTTTGGCATGTTTAGTTATGGTAATTCTTTGGAAGGAATATTTGAATTACAATATGATTTGGCATTTAGTCGCAGTAACAAAATGTTTAGTCTAACCGTAAATAGTAGTTTAGGAAATAACTATCTCAATGTGAGTCCTTTTGCCGAAGAGCTATTTGTTGGTGTTGGGAATGAACGTTCATTGGAGAAAACCCGTGCTGAAGGCTCAATTGTGAGGGAAGGATCCAGCAGCTATTATAATATTTATAAATACACAGGGGTAAGCCCGGCGTCTCTTACACAGGACGGAATTAAATTTGGAACAGTTCGTTCTGGAGTCAATAGCGGTTCTGCTAATTTTATTGTTTATCGTTTTACTGATCTGATGTTGATGAAAGCGGAGGCCCTTTGTCAGAAAGGAGATCTGGATGGCGCTATGGACATCGTTAATACGGTTCGTTTGCGCGCAAATGTGACAGTGTACGATAAGAACAGTTTTGGAGAAACACAGTCGCAAGCGGAATTGACCATATTAAATGAACGTGCCATTGAACTTGCGTATGAAGGAAAAAGGTGGTTTGATCTTTTGCGTTTTGCACGCAGAGATTATCCTGCCAACAAAGCCAAGTTTATTGAGTTCATAACGGCCAACTATACAACTTCAGAACGACTGATAATTGCTTCTAAATTATCGGATGAAAATAGTTGGTACCTGCCTGTTCATCAAGACGAAATGAATATGAATCCAAACATGGTGCAGAATCCTTATTACGAAGGGTTTGAGTAAGTTGTAGTTTGAAACCAAAAATTGTTTGTCATGAGGTTAAATGTATTATTGAGTTCCATCTTTTTAGTTTCAATGTTGTTTCTTATTTCTTGTCAGGAAGAAATATTGAAGGGAAATTACAAAGATGATTACTCAACACTTTATAATTTTCTTGAAGAAAATGAAAATTACAGTCTGTTCAGGCAGATTGTAGATGCTGCAATTATTGAAGGCACAGAACAAAGTTTAAAAGATATTTACAGTGCTTTTAACCATAATAGCCCCGAAGGTACAAATCGTGGTTACACGCTCTTTTTGCCGGATAATGCTGCTGTAGAAGCTTATCTCAACGAAAATAATACAACGTTGGATGCTTTATTGTCAAAATCGAATGATTGCTGGAATTTAGCCACGCATCACCTACTGGTTCGAAAGATACTTAAAAAGAATTTTGTGAACGGTGCCATCGGGGATAGCTCCTTGAACGGTGCGTTTCACGTAATCAGATTTTTGGAAATGGGTGGAACTGTGGGTTATCTCATTGACGAGTCTGCAACGGTGAAAAGTGCGAATATCGAAAAAAGCAACGGTGTCATTCATTTGATAGATAAAGTGCTTCTGCCAATAACTTATACCAGTTGTGAATGGCTGGAACAAGCAACAGAATACAGCATTTTTGTGGAGGCGCTTAAATTAACGGGGTTGTACGATACCTTGCAGGCAATTGATACACGCATCAATCCTTTCACAATGTTCGTTGAGTCTGATGCCGTATTCACACAAAAGGATATTTATTCTCTGGATGATTTGAAACAGCATGTATCTCCTAACAATCTGGATTACAGCAATCCGGACAATCCATTATATCAGTTTGTGGGGTATCATGTTTTACCCGAACGCCTGTCATTTTCAAATTTAACCCAGACAAGCTCAAGTACAAGTGAAGGAACCACAGAACTTAGCAGAATTACTAAAAGAAATTATAACACACTTGCTTATTATCCGCTTCAGGTGACGCTTGATGAGACGCTAAGTCTGAGAGATGGGCTTTTAGAACAGGTAGGTATTAATACCGCTTTTGCAATATATGATACTATATACGAGGCAGATACGGTCGGTTATGTCGCAGTTCCTGTGGATCATATCTCTATATATGAGGACATAAGCAATATGCCAACCATTAGCGGGGTGGTGCATTTTATCAATTATGTGATGGAAGTAGATTCCAGTATCAAACCCGTAACAAGCACTTATCAATTCAGGGAAGATCCGATCATTAACTCCTATTATCAAAATATTTCAAACCGTTCCTATTTCCTATACCAGGAGGACTTAGAGCGCTTCGTATTTGAAGGTGATGTCAACTACATAAGATATTTTTGGACAGAGGAATCCATTGGTGCCAACAGCAATGATTACATTTCTTTTGCCGGTGGTAGTTTTACACTTTCATACCTTACCACTGCTCTTATGCAGGGCAATTATACTTTACGTTTCAAATTAAAAGTGGATGATTCTTATGGCTTGTTTGATGTTTATGTGGATGGCGTTAAGGTAGGAAATACCGTTAATCTGGCTTCAAAATCACCCAATTCAACAGGTTATAGCACTTTCGACCAGGGAAACGTATTCCTTGGTGGATACCGGGAACATACAATTAGCTTTAAGTCTGTAACGCCTTGTCGGATTTACATGGATTATATTCAATTTAGACCATTTTAAAGAGATACACCAAAATGATGATGAAAAACATATTCTCAATCCTGCTTATATTGCTTCTTTTTGCTTCCTGCAAGGAGGATGACGATTATTTTTATAAAGGGACGCCCGAAACTGTTAATCAGAATATGTGGGACGTGTTGCAAAGCGAACCCACCTTCGACTATTACACCGGATTGATAAAACAGTTTGGACTTGATACCATGTTTAGTCACAATGGAAGCTATACACTTTTCATTCCAACTGAAGATGCACTCAATGCCATTGATACGTCTGTATTTAAACTCCGGAATATTTTGTTGTACCAAATGATTAGCACCCAGGTTAATTTACAGTCAATAGATGCCTCCATGCAGGTTAAAACACTGCTTAAGAAATATGCGTTAATTGAACATGACAAAGTCGAGGGAGGATATATCATCGACGGTATTCGCGTGAGCGCTGCAAGCAGTCTTTTTAATAATGGATGTTATTATATGCTAGCGGGCTGCGTGACTCCCCCGCCTAATATTTATGAATATTTTCAAGCGAATAGTGCGGCGTTTAAAAATTATGTGGATTACACCGATTCTTTGTATTTCGACATCGAAGCGAGTACACCAATAGCGATCACGGAGGAAGGAACCATATATGATTCTTTATTTTATACAATTAACTGGTTTTCAGAAATGGTGTTTCCGGTAAAGGAAGAAACCAGAGACAACTTTGCAACCTTTACCATTTTTACCGATGATCAGTATAAGAATGCCATTGATATAATGAAAAGCGATTTGAATATTGATGAGGTCCCCAACGCCTGGTTAAACGATATTTTTATGCCACGCTTCTTATCGAAAAGTATTTTTGTTAAAAGCTTGCAGTATGACGATTTTAATCCCAGGATGGTCAATGTTATCGGTGACTCTGTAGATGTCGATGTGGCAAACATCAATGAAGACTCCCGTTATGTTTGCAGCAATGGGGTGGTTTATTTTTTAAATGATTTTATTATTGCTGACTCACTGTACAAAAGTAATGATCCCATATATGCCAGTGAAATGGTCGAGGAGGTGGTTCGTAATGAAAAATGGACATGGTCTGAGATTGTAGAGACAGAAGGATTGACTGGTACAGGGATTGAACCCAAAATACAAAACAGCAATTTTGGCCTGGACGGCAGTCTTCTTGTTCTGGAATTTGATAAAAACATTCACGAAACCAGAAATATACGCATCACCTTCACTAAAGAAGGGGTATTCGGTGCGGAAAGATTTAGGTTAGTGTGGGGTGGTACAAGTGCCTATTGTGGATTATGGAATATTTACATTAACGGAGAACCTGTCCAAATGCGAACCTATGCCGGTAAGGACGCCGAACACTTTGATTCCTATATGTTTAGTAGTACAACAATCAAGAGTGTCACCGGACTATCCAATTTTAAAAGACAGGGTAATAATTATAATACAGCCGATTTTACCGTTGAAACACTGACAGAATATTCTGATGTGGAGATAACATTTGAATATGTGGGACCTAGTCTGAATTTTAGTGGCAACATACAAGGTACACCGGGAATTGTTATCGATTACCTCTTATTAGAAATATACTAGCGGGGCTTAGAAAATTGGATCTAAGAATTTTATGAACATTGAATTTAATAAGCAAATGATGAGATATTTAGTCATGATACTGTGTTTTATTGGATGGGTACAATTCCAAAATACACCGGCACAAGAAAATTCTTATACCTTATCCGGTACAGTGAAAAGTACCGACAATCAACCCCTTGAAAATGTAACTATCAGCGTGCCAGGTTCATCACAAAAACCAGTTGTGTCTGATAAAAATGGGGCGTATTCAATAGAACTGGAGTCCGGTAATGTCTGGGTCAACTTTCGTCCTCTTGGGGCTTTCTCCCCCAAAACAATTTTTGTAGACGGACAAACAGAAATTAATGTTTATTTGTTTGATAATCAGATTTATTCGGCATACGAACTGGCGATCATGGAAGAGAAGAATATTCTTTCTCGTGATTTGATTTCGGCACATCAACATATTAGCCGGGAACAAATGAACCTTTCAAATTCGCTAAGCATTGACCAGGCCTTGCAATCATCAGTGGCTGGTGGCTATGTCACAAACATGTCTGGGATGCCAATGTCTGGAACCAGTACTATGTTACGAGGCATTGGTAGTTTATATGCTGGAAATCAGCCTTTGTACGTCGTGGATGGCGTTCCAATTGAGCGTGCCAATAATTACAGCTCTCTGTTTGATGGCTATAATTACAATCCAATTACAATGATCGATCCGTTTGATATATCAGATATTACGATCTATAAGGACCCCGCTTATACCAGTAAGTACGGTTTATATGGAGCCAATGGCGTTGTAGAAATAAGAACAATTGCCCCAAACCAAAATAAAACGCTCATCAATGTAAAATACAGAACAGGGATTTCATCTCAACCGGAACAATTGCCACAATTGAATAGTACCCAGTATAAATCACTGGCCAATGAGATTTTGTTTTCCTCAGGGATGATACAGGAAGAGTATAAAACCAACTATCCCGGACTCTTTCTAACGCCATCAAACGGCGTTAGTTATGCTCCCTATCAGCACAACACAAACTGGCAGGATGAAGTATTTCAGGATGGCAGTTTTCAAAATGTCCACTTTTCAATAAAAGGTGGCGATGCCATCGCAAACTATGGAATGACCTTTGGTTATCTCACAAGTAAACCTATAATTCAGGGCACTTCGGCCAGCAGGTTTAATACGCGTTTTGTGAGTACATTTAATGTGATTGATCGAATAAAAATGGCTGTAAACGTAAACCTGGTGAATGCCTATTCTGACTTAAGAGAATCGGCACTGAAATCAGATCGTAGCCCCATATTAGCAGGTCTTTGGAAAAGTCCTGTGCTGTCGCCATTTAGCTACGACGACAACGGTAATCAAACGGATGTTACAGGAGACATTGATGCCTTGGGTGTAAGTAATCCCCATGCTTTGGTGAATGGCTTAACCAGTGAAAACAAAAACTTCCGTTTTACGACATCTGCAAAAATAATCGGGGAAATATCCAGTAACCTTTCTCTTACAACGCTTATTGGTGCAAATTACAATGCCATGACAGAAAGTCTTTTTGCGCCGGATTTAGGTATGGAATCCTATCTTGGTGGAGAGGCCGATAACGAGAGTGCTAAGATTAATAATTCATACACAGGTATTTATTCGAATAGTTATTTGTCATATCAGAAAGAACTGGACAAACATGGTGTGCATAAGCTTTCTGCAACCCTTGGTATGCGTATTATGATGGATGAATTTCAAAATGACTATGGAATCACACGAAATACACCCAGTGATGATTATACAAGTCTTGGGAATGGGGAATCCAGATTAAGTGAAATAGGTGGAAATAATTTGGATTACCGTAGCTTTTCCATTTATGGTGATGTGAATTACAATTTTATGGATAAATACATCGTCAACATCAAACATACTGCTGATGGCTCATCTTCTATAGGAAAAGAGGCAGTCACTCCTTTTTCAATAGGTGGGGTGCCGTTTAGTCAGTTTTACTCTATTGGCGGAGGGTGGCGAGTATCCTCCGAGCGTTTTATGAGAGATGTAACAGTCATAGAAGAACTAAAACTGAGGGCATCATTTGGGACATCAGGCTCGGATAATTTTAGCGTTTTACTATCCCGACCCTATTTAACCACAGCCCATTACAATGGCCTGGGTGTTGCCATTCCCGGAAATTTGGCAAATACGGCTTTAAAAAATGAAACACGTGAAATGTTGAATGTCGGGTTGGATTTAGCACTCCTTGGGGGGCGACACCAATTAACCCTGGATGTTTATAATTCTAAAACAAAAGATGCACTCTTGTATAATCAATTACCCTTGTATGTTGGGGAATCATATTTTCCTGTAAATGGAGGTATTATAGGTAATAAAGGTGGAGAACTGACATTAAGCTCGAGGATGATCGAGACTAAAGACTTTCATTTGGATTTTGGCATTAGTCTTGGAAAAAATATGAATGAAGTGCTGGATTTACCCACAAATAAAATGATTGTATCCTTGCCCGGTGATGGTGAAATGATTACTCAGATCGGTGAGCAGGTGAATTCCTTTTATGGCTACCTCTACGAAGGTGTTTATGCCACCACTCAGGAGAGTGTGGAGGCAGGCTTAGTTAATTCAAGAGGTTTTGCCTATAGTGCAGGGGATGCTAAGTTTAAAGACATATCTGGTCCCAAAGGACAGGCAGATGGCATTATTGATAAATATGATAAAGTAATTCTTGGTTCTCCTACGCCCGATCTTGTTGGCGTTGGACAAGTAAGAATCAGCTATAAGGGGTGGTCACTTAACGCTGTGGCTCAGTTTGCGGAAGGACAGGAAATCTATAATTATGTCAGGTATCAAAACGAAAAGATGTCGGATCTTAATAACCAGAGTGTAAAGGTGCTTCAGCGATGGACCCACGAAGGACAGGAGACGAATGTACCAAGAGCAGAATTGGATGATCCTGTAGGAAACAGTATTTTTTCATCTCGCTGGATAGAAGATGGTTCTTATCTGAGATTTAAAGAGTTATCACTTTCTTATCGCACCAATAAAAAATTATCTTTTATCAGAGACCTGGAAGTATATGTAACGATCAATAACCTGATGACTTTTACCAACTATCTGGGTTACGATCCTGAGATGAGTTATTCTTTCAGCCCCTATCATCAGGGTATTGATTATGGCCTGATGCCACAATCCCGCACTTTTATGGTTGGCGTTAATATTGGTTTGTAAATTAATTTATTAAACATGAAGAACATAAAAATAATACTATTCATATTGATCACAACCGCAATTGGACTAAGCTCTTGTGAGGATTTTATTTATGTTGATCAATCACTTGTTGTGGAAGAAAGCGACACTTATAAGGACTGGATCGATTATCGATCTTCAACTTTAGGTTTATATGCTTTGCAACAAGATCTGGTAGAACAACTCATTATACTCGGAGAATTGCGTGGTGATTTGTTGAAGGTTACAGATAATACGGATCAGGATCTTATTGAAATTCAAAATTTTGAAATTTCAGAAAATAATAAGTACGCTTCTGCCAATAATTTTTATCGCCTTATCGCTGCATGTAATACTTTGATAAGGGCATTGGAGCGAAATCATCCTGAGGTGCTGGAGGATAATCCTGCAGTGAATGACTATCACAGGATTTATGGGGAAGCATTGTGCATGAGGGGATGGGTGCATTTCAATGCTGCGCGAATTTACGGGAAAGTGCCCTACATCCCGGATGAATTAACAAGTTATAAGGCCATTATCGAGTACGTATCTAACCCGGAGTCAGAATTTTATGTGGATACCGGAAGATATGTCTACGAAATAAATGGTTTGGATATAAAGGATGTAAGTGACACGGTCTACTATCGCGTGGACACGGTTTTTATTGATACCGTTCATTTTGAAACTTATCCACAGCGCTTTGTGGATATGCAAACAATTGTAGATAATGTAACCTATGATTTAACGGAGCGATTGAATTATGTTGGCGTACAGCATGGCCTGAAGGATGAAGTGAATGATGATTCATGGGAAGCCATTATTTGGACTGAATATTCAAAAGATTATCTTTTGGGCCAAATGGCACTCACCATTGGGGATATCAGTGCCGCATACCAGTATTTATATCCGATCTTATTCAATAAAGAGCATATTTCAACCGGTTCGGCAGATATACGTTTTGGTTTGGATGATCGACTGGGAGGGACTTCCTGGAAAAGAATACACACCCAAATAGATGTGTATGAGCATATTTATACGCTTTGGTTTGGTAACACCAGCCAGCAAACGCATAACCTACAAAACCTTTTCGACAATGAACCTTCAAACTGGTATTATCTTAAACCAACACGCAAAGCAGTGCATCTGTGGGAGACAGAATGGATAGGCCAGTCTCCGCAACCCCATATATTATGGAATCAAAACACTGGGACCATGAATACGCTTAGTAATTACGGAACACCAGGAGATTATGCCAGGGGACCAAACGTTTCATATGTTTATAAAAAGGATGGTGAAATATTTACGAACAGCCAGATAGCTTTAATGTTGGCATATAAAAAAGCACATCGCGAGATAGCATTGGCAGATTTAATGCAAGGTGTGGATACCCTGGTAAATAAATATTCAATTGGGAAGTATGAGTTTGATAACGATCATTTTGTTTCCTTATTCAGGGCTGCTTCAGCTCACTTATATGCTGCTGAGATTTGCACCTATTTGGAATATTTTAATGAAAGCGGAGCACGAAAGGATCGGACATATACAGCTCAGGGATACCTGGATGGTGCTTATAGAGGAATATCAGCGCAACTTGGCGTGCGGGGACGGGTAGGTCTTACAAGAAAATTTATTGAATTAGGATATGCTGTTCTTCAGGACCCTTTTACGAATGAACCACTGGGGATAAAAAAACTTTCAGTAAATGGTATTCCTGATTTGAACTTACAGCGCAAGTATTTTGAAGAAGTAGTTTTATTAGAACGTGCCAAGGAGTTGGCTTTTGAGGGTGAGCGTTTTTATGATATCATGCGAATCGCAAAGAGAAGAGGGGATCCTGCGTTCCTTGCCAATATGATAGCTGATGCGGAGGGGAAATATTCATCAGACACTAAAGAGGTAATTAGGGCCAAATTAATGGATGAGAATAACTGGTATGTGCCCTTCTTTATTGCCGAAAATTAAACGAATTTATAGGTTGATGAAGGCGGCTTAATCAGAGAAAACGTACTGTTTTATGTTGCTAGAAGTCATACAATTAATACATATACTTGTTAAGACATAGGTCGGTCATACCTGCTTCTGCTTCATTGTTTTATCATTACAAATGCAAGAATGATGGGTTAGAGCAACGATTGAATAGATGAAAGCAACATCAAAAATGGACTTATAATTAACTTGCTGCTTCAAATAAAATATAGAATGCTATTGGAATGTTTTAAATGGATGTTCATTTTTTTACTAACGTAATACATTTATTATTATGAGAAATTTACTTTTTATTTTAGCTGTAAGTATTGGTATAACTTTCAGCACGTTTGCTCAGGATGTGGATATTTCCCACCCTGATTCACTTTGGTACGAAGTTCAGGTCCCACGACTCGTTTTTACTGAATTTTGTAGCCAGCATTTTTATGAGTATATAGAAATTACCAACATGGAAGACACAGCCGTGAATTTGGGGAATTACGCTATATACAATTCCATCAATGCCAAGATGTATACCCGTGATGCTAACGGCTATATAACCAGTGGAATCTTTGATGCGGCAACACGTTATTGGGGAGATGGCGGCACTGGTCGTAGATTCAATTTTGGAGCAGATGATGTGATCGATGCTCACGAAAGTGTTGTACTTGCTGTTGTGTATGATGAGTGTCTGAATGAATTCAACCTGAACCGGACACAGCACATGGAAAGCTTTGTAGAGGAAAGGTGTGATTATTTTGTACATGCTTTGGAATCAGGGATTAGACGACCATTTGTTTACAACCCTGCAGCCCAGGCTTGGGGGAAAGATTCGGTTTCGATGATTGAAGGTGTTGCATATGCATCAGAAGCGCTACGTGCTTGTGGTCCTTATGAGTTGATGTATCATTATACACGTACTGACTCGTTGGGAGATGAAGTTCCTTATACAATTTTAGTGGATCAACTTGGACTTGCTGAGCGTGAAGATCAGGGAGGAAGTGTGTCTTCAGACTGGTCAGTAGCTGGTACGGCGCAAGCTTTAGTTCACTATGGATATAATTCTTATGTATTGGTTCGTAAGAGCAGTGTAACCGAGCCTAATCTGGACTGGCATGATTCGCGTGGTACTACCGCTTCAAATTCAGAATGGATGGTTATTCCTGTACCCCAGGGACGTGAACCTTTTTCTACAGCC
>JBFHER010000033.1:0-21618 GCA_041584055.1 Bacteroidales bacterium | reverse complement strand
CAGTTGTTTGACATCATTTATCCAACGCTTCCAAAACCAGATCTTTACGTTTACCTTCATCTTCCGGTAGATAAGCTCATGGAAAATATAAAAAAAAGGAATCGGGATTACGAAAAGGATATCAATGCAAACTATTTGGATGTTCTGAAGAATGCATATTGGGATTTTTTTAGACAATGTGACTTTCCCGTCCTTGTTTTAAACACAAGTGCAGTGGATTTTGTACAAAATAGCAAAGACTTCGAAACCATCAACAATTTGATTTTTAAAACGCAGTATTCACCCGGAATCTCAATAATTGATGTAGAACCCTCTTAATTTATCTGAGAATGGTATAAAGAGTTTTCATAACACCATTGTTTTTAAATATTTTTTTTATTTTTGTCTTTTAGTAAGAATCTATACTGAAGTAAGATATCAATAACGTAAATAACTAAAAAATGAAAAAGAGAATCAATCTTTACCTCGCGGCATTTGTTTTAATTCTGGGCTTTGCCAGTTGCGAAAAGCCACCGGAAAATTTGGAAGATGTAAAAGCCGATGTGAATCCATCTCCTCTTGTTGTCGTAAAGGGTGAGGTAAAAGCGACCATCAACCTCAGTTTCCCGGAAAAATTTATTCCTAAAAAATCTGTAGTGGAGTTGATCCCTGTATTGGTTTATAATGGAACAGAAAAAGAATTGACTTCTGCTAAAATACAAGGTGACAAGGCTGAGGATAACTTTAAGGTTATTAGCAGCGAGACTGGAGGAAGCATTTCTATTCCGATCAGCTTTAAATTTGAAGATGAAATGCGCATTTCTGATTTGATGGTAAAAGCTGTGGTTACAATGAAAGGCAAGGAATATCCCGTGCCTGCTTACAAAATTGCTGATGGAATCATTGCAACAGAAACACTTGTGAATGATAAAGCGTCTGCGCCTGCAATTGGTGCCGATAACTTTGTACGTATCATCCCAGAGTCTGCAACTGGTGATATTCACTATTTGATACAACAGGCTTAT
Source organism: Bacteroidales bacterium (assembly GCA_041584055.1). GTDB lineage: Bacteria > Bacteroidota > Bacteroidia > Bacteroidales > UBA5342 > JBFHER01. Next base: position 20,614 of record JBFHER010000033.1, on the reverse strand, counting down.
GTGCGTGGTTCTGAGATGAATGCTGAAGATATCACCGCATTGAAAGCTTATATCAAAGCAGCTGTTGCCGATAGTACAAAAGAATTCACAGGTGTTGATGTGTCTGCATATGCATCTCCGGATGGAGCTGAAGATCTGAACACCAGAGTAGCCGGAGGAAGAGAGAATTCTGCTGCGGCCTATATTAAGCGTGAACTAAAGCGTGCGAAAGTTGAAGAGTTAAGCAACGACGACTTCGTAAGTACAAAAAGTACACCTGAGGATTGGGAAGGATTTAAAGAATTAATGGAAGCATCCGACATTCAGGATAAAGAACTTATCTTAAGAGTTCTTTCAATGTACAGTGATCCCGAAACACGTGAAAAAGAAATTAAAAATCTTTCTGCTGCATTTAAAGAATTGGCAGACGAAATCTTACCTCAGTTGCGCCGTGCAAAACTTTCAGTGAATCTGAATTTAATCGGTAAAACAGATGCTGAAATAGCTAAGTTAGCTGATAGCAATCCATCGGAATTAAATGTTGAAGAATTATTGTATTCTGCAACTTTAACCGAAGATGCTGACAAAAAAATTGAACTCTATAAAAAAGTGACATCTGTTTATCCTAAGTGTTGGAGAGGCTTCAACAATCTAGGATCAGTTTATTTCTCAAAAGGAGAGTTCGACCTTGCTGAAAAAGCATTCGTAAAAGCTGATAAAATCAAAGGTGATGTTGCTGAAGTTCAAAATAACCTCGGTGTGATTGCTTTGGTCAATGGTGATGTTGCAAAAGCAAAAGAATATTTTGGTAAAGCAGCTGGTATTGGTGATGAGTTAAATTACAACCTGGGCGTAGTAGCAATTCATGAAGGAAACTACAGTGCTGCAGTTAAAAACTTTGGTGGATGCAAAAACGACAATGCGATCCTGGCCAAGATTCTTGCAAAAGATCTGAAAGGTGCAAAAGCGACCATTGATGCAGTTAAAGAACCAACTTGCTTAACCAACTATCTAAGTGCTATCGTTTCTGCGAAATCAAACGATAAAGATGGTGTGATGAGTGGCTTGAAAAAAGCGGTTGATATGAATCCTAAATTCAAAGAAGTGGCTAAGACAGATATTGAGTTTGCTGCTTACTTCGAAGAAGATGCATTTAAAGCAATTGTTGAATAAACAATTATTTTAACAATACAGTTTTACAAAGGCCGGTTTTTCCGGCCTTTGTTGTTTTAGAAATGTTAAAAGTTGACCGTTTGGGGTGGATTTTGTATGAATTGCACATTTTAACATTATTTGGCACACGAATTGCATTGAAGTAGATAAATAATAAAAAGATAGGAGGTCATACCATGAAGACCAGGATAGCAATTTTCGGAATAGGGGTTTTATTACTGACAGCATGTGGAACAAGTGATTTTAGTGCATCTTATTTGGATGACATCTATTATTCACCATCTTCAAATACCCCGGCTGTAGAATCCAGACTTGAGGCAGTGCCTGAGCAAAGCAAGGAGCTTGTGAAAGCAGAGAGAAAGGAATATCGAAGTTTAGCTGCTGAGGCAAGCCGGAATGTTGATGAATACGAACGCGTGACTGAGGGCATCGATTTTGAGGCAGTGGAGAAGGATTACCTGGCAATCATTAACGATGAAAGCATTCAGGAGATTGATACCATGGTTTATTACAATGACGAAACCGGGTACTATCTGAATGGCTTTAATGGGAATGAAAGCGATTTCATGTACGCCGAAAGAATCAGGCGTTTTCATGGTCCTCATGCCGCAATCGCAGAATGGGAACCCAACTATTACAGCATCTTCTTCCTGGAACCATATAACTGGAATATTTACGTGGATGGAGGTTATGCATGGGTAACCCCTACATGGACAAATCCATATTACAGTAATTATTATTATGGAAGTGGTTGGAATTGGGGACGTGGTTATTACAGCCCATTTTATGGTCGTTACTCTTATTGGGGCTATGATCCATGGTATTATGGATATGGCGGTTTTTACGGTGGGTACTACGGCGGTTATTATGGCGGATTCTATGGCTATGGTCACCATCACTACTCTCATTGGGGATCCCCATATTATGGCTACGGCTACGGCTACGGCTATGGTTACGGCCATGGCTGGGCTGGCGGAGGCGGGCATTATGTAGATCCTAACAATGGCAGGGACAGGTATTATGGAAAGCGTGATTCTAATTACGGAAACAGAGGTGGATACAGTGCATCTCCATCTGGAACGAGCACCGCAAGAGTGTCAGGTGCGGTGAATGGCACTTCTGTGTCAGCGGGCAACAGGGGAAGTAGTGAGATCAGCGGACGCATATCTTCTAATCGGGCAACAGCAATTGATAGCAGAGAGATAGACAGCAGGTCAGCAAGCACTGTAAATGGCCGTGTTAGCACAACACGTTCAAGGTATACAAGCACCCCTTCTTCTGACGAATCGGTGCGGGGGACATCCACTGTAAATAGCAGTAGTGTAAGAGCAACAACCGGTCGCAGCACCTATAGCAGAAGCATCACCTCAGGCAATACAAAGCCCTCCGTGAGCAGTGGAAGCACAAGTTCAGGCACCAGATCTACTTCTGTGAGTACAAAAAGTAGTAATTATAAACCAACATACACAAAACCAAGTACAAGCAGACCAAGTTACAACAGTAGTTCAACATCTGCGTCCAAATACTCATATGCAAAACCTGGAACATCCTACCGAAGTAGTAGCAGCTCAGGATCAACCACGAGGACCTATAGTACACCTTCAAGCAGGTCATCCTCATCCTATAGCAGTGGCTCGTCTTCCGGAAGTAGCTCAAGCAGTTATTCTTCCGGCAGTAGCAGCTCACGAAGCTCTTACTCATCCGGTAGTAGTAGCAGCTCACGAAGCACTTACTCAGGAAGCAGATCATCAAGCTCTGGTTCCAGCTCAGGAAGTTCATCCAGTAGCTCACGAAGCAGTGGCTCACGACGATAAAAAGCCGGGATTGTTGAAAGAAAATAGATCACAAGTCTAATTATTTAAACCATTAGTCATGAAAAAAATATATGCCTTATTAATCTCATTCAGTATCTTTGGCTTGTCCGCACAGACGCCATTTGATGCACTGAATCTAAGTCAGGAACAAGCTGGGGCAACAGCACGATCAGCCGCAATGGGTGGGGCTTTTGGAGCCATAGGAGGTGACTTCTCAAGCATTAGTATTAATCCGGCAGGGCTGGGTGTATATCGCTCCGGAGAAATGAGTATTACACCAGTCATTTCACACAATTCAACGAACAGTAATTATCTCAATATGAGTTCTGATGCCAGCCGTGATCATTTTGGTTTAGGCAATGTAGGATTCGTGTTTACCTCACCTTTTGTTCGCGATAAAGGCCTGGTTTCTTTTAACGTGGGAATCGGATACAACCGACTTATGAATTTTAACAGGGAAACCTTTATTGCAGGCAATGGTTCTCCTTCGTCCTATCTTGATTATCTGGCAAGTGAAGCAAATGCTTCCGGTGTGTCTACTGCAGACATGGTAGGTAATTTTGACAATGCCAACTGGAGCAGTGTACTGGGGTATGAAGCATATTTGGTAGACTATGTGACAGATGGGGGCATTGAGACTTACATTCCAATTTTTGCGGATGGAGGTGTGCCTGTGGATCAAAGAAAAGTGATAAGCGAAAGTGGTAAGGTTGATGAATGGCTTATATCGATGGGTGGAAATATTAGTCATAAATTTTACTTTGGTGCAAGCATGGGATTACGTAGCCTCGATTACAAACGTGAGAGCCGCTATGAAGAATATTTTGGTTCCAATGCGGATGGTGTAAGTTATCTGCAGTACAATCCTTCCACGGATGACTACTATGCTTATAATGGTGGTGCTTTTACCCATGACGATCACCTCGAAACAAGTGGCTATGGTGTGAATTTTAAAGCTGGCTTTATTTTTCGTCCCGTGGATGCATTGCGACTTGGATTGTCTATTCATACGCCAACGTATTATAGTTTGAGCGATGATTACTCTGAAGAAATAGAAGGAGATATTTATTATGTGGAAGGGAGTGGACAGGAAAAGCTTGGCACTTACTCAGAAAGTCCTCTTGGCAGTTATGATTATAAATTAAATACAGGCTTGAAGATGACCGCATCGGCAGCTTATTTCATCGGGAAAAGAGGGATGGTAAGTGTAGATTATGAATTGTCCGACAAGGCAGGCATGCAGCTTTTAACTCAAAATGGAAACTCAAGTACTTTTCTACAGGAAAACAGTGATATAAATTCATATTATGGAACTGCGCATAACGTACGAATTGGTGGCGAATTCAGATTGGCACCAACATTTAGTTTGCGAGGCGGATATGCATATTATGCAGATGCTTATACCGACCTGGGCGGGGAAAATGCATTTGATAAAATAAATGCAACCAATGCCTATGCACTTGGCTTTGGTTACCGGGATCAGAACTTCTTTATTGATCTCGCTTATGTTTTATCCCAAACCAATGCAAGCGCACAGTTGTACTATTTTCCGGTTGATACGTCAGACCCTGACCACCTTCAAAATTATGATGCAGCAGCCAATGTTAAGTCAAGTGATAACAAATTAATGTTTACTGTCGGGTTTAAATTTTAATCTTAAACTTTAGCATATGAGGGGAGGCACACGTGTCTCCCTTTTTTTTGTCTATAAATAGTTGAAAAGTCGTGTGTTTATATTTGTGTAAATATTATAAAGAATGAATATTTTGCTAAAATCTAATTAAACACACGATTTTTTATGGAAAAAAATGAACTAAAGAACTTGTCTACCGGTAAATTAACACTTGTAGGTGTTCAGTTTTTATTTGTCGCTTTTGGTGCAACGGTCCTTGTGCCACTTCTTGTTGGGATTGATCCTGCAGTTGCACTTTTTACCGCCGGCGTAGGAACGCTCATCTTTCATCTGATTACCAAAGGGATGGTCCCCGTATTTTTGGGGAGTAGTTTTGCATTTATTGCACCAATCATTAAAGCCACAGAATTGTATGGACTGCCGGGAGCATTGTCTGGGTTAATGGCTGTTGGTTTAGTTTATGCAATAGTCTCTGCCGTTGTGAAAATAAGAGGTTTAAGCATTATAGAAAGAATTTTTCCTTCAGTGGTTGTAGGACCGGTCATCATGATTATTGGTTTGTCATTGGCAACGGTCGGCGTAAATATGGCAAAGGAAAGTTGGCTCCTTGCTGTGATTGCTTTAGGCACCGCCATTGGCGTCGTGATTTTTGGAAAAGGCTTGTTAAAATTAATTCCAATATTTGTTGGTATTATCGTGGGGTATGTTGTGGCTGTGATCCTTGGTAAGGTTGATTTTGCTTCTGTTGCAGATGCAAAATGGTTTGCGTTACCGGCGTTTACTGCACCAAAATTCAGTTGGGAGGCCATTCTTTTTATGCTGCCGGTAGCTGTTGCTCCAATCATCGAACATGTGGGTGATATGTATGCAATTGGAGGGGTTGCAGAAAAGAATTTTGTTGAAAAGCCCGGGCTGCACAGAACCTTGTTAGGGGATGGTGTGGCAACTTTCTTCGCCGGAATTATGGGCGGACCTCCAAACACAACCTATTCAGAGGTGACTGGCGCTGTTAGTCTTACAAAGATTACAAATCCCAGAGTCCTTCAAATAAGTGCGGTAACAGCTGTGGTGTTTTCTGTGATAGGAAAAGTGAGCGCAACATTAAAAACAATTCCAGGTGCAGTGTTAGGTGGTATTATGTTGTTGTTGTTTGGAATGATTGCCAGTGTTGGAATCAAAACTTTGATCGATTCAAAGACAGATATGAATACGACTCGAAACCAGGTAATTGTTTCTGTAATTCTAACGGTAGGCATTGGTGGTGCCGTTTTATCTTACGGTGATTTCTCGCTAGCAGGAATCGGATTGGCAAGTGTTGTAGGCGTTTTTCTTAATCTGATTTTACCGGGAAGATCCAATAAAGTGGAAGAATCAAAAGAAAGCAATGTAATTATTTAAACATACTGCTATAAATAATAAAGAGATCGTAAACCAGGATGAAATTCCTTGCTTTACGATCTCTTGCAATTGTGATGGTTCGATTATTTATCACCAATTGTATAGTCAACACAAGCCCGGTGATTGACAACTTCCTTTAAAATCTTTCCTGCCTTTAAATGTTCCGGATGGATGGCATATGCCTCTAAATCTTCAAACGAAGCAAAAACAGTGGAGAGTGAAATGTCATACAACTCCTTGCTGTTCTCATTGATACCAACCTCAATCTGCATTAACTCCGGGACAGTACCTTTTAAGGCTAAAAGCGCGTTTTTTATTTCGATGCATTTTTCAGTTTTATTCTCAATATCCTTTAACTGAAACAGGACAATGTGCTTAATCATAATTGCAATTTTTAATTTGGATTGTAAAAATAGTTTATAATTATAGTAAAGTAAAGTTAAAAAAACTATTTTTACATCAAGCTATGTGACGGCGCTGTCCGAAGTATTAGTTTGTGTTTGGCAGGATCGCTGAAATTTTTGAGTTGACCAAAGAAGCGAGAAGTCCCTTTAAAACCACAGAAACGGCTAAATTGTAATTAAGTAAATAGTGAAGAAATGACTGACCCAGCAAAAATGTTAGACGAATTTGGATTGCAGAATGCAGGTACGCTGATACATCAGTTTTCAATCCCTTATACTTTATTGGAACTCTCTTTCGATGGCTCTGGTCGTCCAGAGGATTATGTATACCTTGCTCTGAATGATGCGTATGAGGAAATGTGCGGGATGACACGTCAACAATTGATTGGCAAAAGTTGTAAAGAGATTTATGGCAAAGTGGATCTTGATTGGCTTTCGCTGTTACACGACGTTGCCATGACCAAGGAAAATACGCGCTTGTTTGATTATGATAGTAACCTGAATAAATACCTTGAGATTAGTGTTCTTTCTCCTCAGGAGAATGTAGTTGCTTGTGCATATTTCGATATCACAGAATTTATTACTGCAAATAAAGAGCTGGAGAAAAACCGAAAAACCATTGATGGGAAAAATAAGTTTCTTAAAGAAGTGATGGATGGTGTAGGTAATCCGCTCTGGGTGGTTGAGAAGAGAAACGATGAGTTTGTTTATGTTGAATCCAATGAAGTCCATCGTCAATTGACAGGCATTGATTTAAAAGGGAAGAAAGAAGTGAAGGTGGAGGAATTGCTCAAGCGCTATGGAGCTTCCTATGTAGAGTCAGTTGTTGTACGTTACCAGGAATGTGCGGATGATAAAAAGCGGGTTGAGTATGAAGAGAAAATCACGGTGAATGGAAAAGATATTTGGAACCTGACCACACTTTCTCCTCAACTGGATGGCAAGGGAAATGTTTACAGGATTATTTGCTCTGCATTGGAGATAACACATCGGAAAAAGGCTGAGGAAGAAATTATAGCTGCCAAAGAGAAGGCCATGGAGGCAGACCGTTTGAAAACTGTTTTTCTTGCAAACATGAGCCATGAAATCAGGACGCCACTGAACTCTATAATCGGATTCAGTGAACTGATTTCAGATGGTGATCTGGAAGACGCTGAAAGGGAGGACATGTGCAGGATCATTGAAAGAAACAGTACGCAGCTTATGAAGCTGATCAATGACATTATCGAAATATCAAAGGTAGAGAGCGAGCAGTTAAAGGTGGTTTACAAAGATTTCGATTTAAATAGATTAATGGATGATTTGTCCCATGATCTGGAAATAGAAATGTATCGGAAAAAGAAAGTTCTTCCGGTGATGGTAGGAAAAGGCGTGATGGAACGTCCAATCTTCTCATCTGATGAATACAGGATAAAGCAGATCTTTGATCATCTCATAAATAATGCCCTGAAATTCACGATGAAAGGGCAGATTGAATTCGGATATCAACTATTGGACGAGGAGCAAAGTGTGTTGTTTTATGTGAAGGATACGGGAATTGGTATTGAGAAAGATAAACAAGATGCCATCTTCGACTTATTCCGTCAAATAGATGACAACAGCACACGACGTTATGCCGGTACAGGACTGGGTTTAACGCTTTGTAAACGGATTACCAATATACTTGGAGGTAGGATGTGGGTGGAATCTGAACTTGGAAAAGGATCAACCTTCTTCTTTTCGATTCCTAAAAGAGAACAATAGTTTTTCCTTACGGCAAAAAAAAGAAAAATAAAAAAGCACGACAGAAAACATGTCGTGCTTTTTATATGATGCTTGGTTTTGTTTAATATTCATCCCAGCTTTTGATGGCAATGTCTGATCGATCCATTTTACAAAATGCATAGATGAAAGCACTTGCCAGACGGGAATTTGTAATCAGTGGTATGTTGAAATCAATGGAACTCCTTCGAATGTAATAACCATTTTTCAATTCATTTTCCGTCAGGTTCTTAGGGATATTTATTACCAAATCAATTTTTTTCTCCTTGATATAGTCCATCATGTTTGGCTTCATGTCAGGTTGGTCAGGCCAATGCAGAAGAGTGGACGCAACACCGTTTTCCTTCAGGAATTTATAGGTTCCTTCTGATGAGAATAGATTATATCCTTTTTCAACCAACAACTTGGCGCTTTGTAACAATTCAAGTTTTGAACGTGCTGGTCCCGAAGAGATCAATACATTCTTTTCAGGGATTGAATAGCCTACCGATAACATGGATGTGAGTATTGCTTCGTAGTAATTCTCACCAATACACCCAACTTCTCCGGTAGATGACATGTCAACACCTAAAACAGGATCAGCTTTTAAAAGCCTTGAAAAAGAAAACTGTGGTGCTTTGATCCCAACATAATCCAGATCGAAGGCACTCTTTGACAATTTCTCAACTTTCATGTCAAGCATCACCCGCGTTGCCATTTCAATTAGATTCACCTTTAATACTTTTGATACAAATGGGAAACTTCGTGATGCACGCAGGTTGCATTCAATCACCTTTATGTCGTTGTCTTTGGCAAGCAGCTGCATGTTGAAAGGTCCTGAAATCTCAAGTGCTTTTGCAATCTTCCGTGCAATTTTCTTTACACGTCGAATGGTTTCAATGTAGAGTTTTTGAGGCGGGAATACGATGGTCGCATCACCAGAGTGAACACCAGCAAATTCAACATGTTCTGAGATTGCGTAGGCAATCACTTCACCGTTTTGAGCAACCGCATCCACTTCAATTTCTTTTGCCTGCTCGATGAATTCAGAAACAACAACGGGGTATTGTTTCGATACGTTCGCAGCAAGGGTCAGGAAATGTTCCAATTCGTCTTTGTTGGAAACAACGTTCATCGCCGCACCGGAAAGCACATAAGATGGTCGTACCAGCAATGGAAATCCAACTTCCTCAGAAAAATCATAGATGTCTTCAACACTTGTTAGCTCACTCCATCTTGGCTGATCAATGTGAAGATCATCAAGCATGGCAGAGAATTTCTGACGATTTTCTGCATTGTCGATCTTGGTTGGGTGTGTCCCGAGGATATTTACATTCTGACCATGTAGTCGCATTGCCAGGTTATTCGGAATCTGACCACCCACAGAAACAATCACGCCTTTTGGTGTTTCCAGATCAATGACGTCAAGAACACGTTCAAGGGTTAATTCATCAAAATACAATCGGTCGCACTCATCGTAATCTGTACTAACCGTTTCCGGATTGTAGTTGATCATGATGCTGCGATAATTTTCTTTTTTTATTGTGTTGATGGCATTTACACTACACCAGTCAAACTCTACTGAACTCCCGATTCGGTATGCGCCCGAACCGAGAACGATCACCGATTTATTGTCGTTATGAAACTCAATGTCGTGCTCACTGCCCGAATATGTCATGTACAAATAATTCGTTTGTGCAGGATATTCACCGGCGAGGGTGTCAATTTGCTTTACGTATGGCAGAATGCCTCTTTCTTTTCGAAGAGCTCTTACCTTCAGCAGATCCAACGATATTTCATCACGATTCTTTAATACCTCACGTGCTATCTGGAAATCAGAGAATCCAAGCTGTTTAGAACGTTTCAGGAGATCGGTTGGCAGATCTTCAAGGGTATTAAATTGTGACAATTTGGACTGAAGGTCCGTAATGTTTTTAAGTTTTTGAAGGAACCACCTGTCAATTTTTGTAAGTTCCCATATTTTATCAATTGTGTAGCCTTTTTGAAGTGCCTCCGAAATTGCAAATACGCGCTGGTCAGTAGGTTCCGACAACTCAGTGTCAATTTCAGCGCTTGGATAAGGTTGATTCCCTACAAAGCCATGCATCCCCTGTCCAACCATTCGAAGTCCTTTCTGAATGGCCTCTTCGAAGGTGCGTCCGATGGCCATGATCTCGCCAACAGACTTCATGCTTGAACCTATTTGCTTGGATACTCCAGTGAATTTATTTAAATCCCAACGTGGAATCTTACAAACGATGTAATCTAATGCAGGCTCAAAGCATGCAGTGGTTTTTAATGTCACAGAATTTTTAAGCTCAAAAAGACTGTAGCCTAAACCAAGTTTTGCAGCAACAAAAGCAAGCGGGTAACCTGTTGCTTTGGATGCAAGGGCTGAAGAACGACTTAAACGAGCATTTACCTCGATAACCCTGTAATCTTCTGAATCCGGATCAAAGGCATATTGAACGTTACATTCTCCAACAATGCCGATGCGTCGGATGATCTTAATTGCAAGTTCACGCAATTTGTGATATTCCCTGTTAGTTAAAGTCTGTGAGGGTGCAACAACAATACTTTCTCCCGTATGTATGCCCAGGGGATCAAAGTTTTCCATGTTACACACTGTGATACAGTTGTCATATTTATCCCGAACAACTTCATACTCCACTTCTTTCCATCCTTTTAGCGATTCTTCAACCAAAACCTGTGGGGAATAACTGAACGCTGAAGAAGTCAATTTTCGAAGCTCATCCATGTTAAAGCAGAAACCACTTCCAAGTCCCCCCAATGCATATGCAGCACGTACAATGACTGGGAATCCGAGTGTTGATGCTGCTTTTACAGCCTCTTCAACATTGTAGCAAGGAATGCTCTTAGGAGTTAATACATCGATTTCACGTAGGATGTTGGCGAAGATCTCCCTGTCTTCAGTGTCGATGATTGACTGGACGGGTGTCCCTAAAACGCGTACATTGTATTTCTCAAGTAAGCCTGCTTCATATAGTTTTACACCACAATTAAGGGCCGTTTGACCACCAAATGCCAGGAGGATGCCATCCGGTTTCTCCTTTTTAATTACTTCTTCAACAAAGTAAGGTGTAACGGGAAGAAAATAAACTTTATCAGCAATGTTGTCTGATGTTTGCACGGTGGCAATGTTTGGATTGATCAGGATAGTAAATACGCCCTCTTCTCTTAAAGCTTTTAATGCCTGTGATCCTGAATAGTCGAACTCTCCTGCTTCACCAATTTTTAGTGCACCTGATCCCAGGATTACGACTTTTTTTATTCCTTCTTCCATTGTAAAAACTGTTCTTTCTGAGTGTAAAATGCCTTCGTTAGTATTGAACTCCAAATATCCACATTAGAATTTGCGCAAAAGTAAAAAAATATTTGCAAACATTGGGTGTAAATGGAAAAATTGTATAATTTTGCACAAGAAATGCATAAATATACATTTTGTGAAGAATAAGACAGAAAGAATCATCGCTATCCGGAATATGATTTTGAGCAATTCGGTTAAAAGTCAGGATGAACTGCTGTCGATGTTACAAAAACAGGGATTTGAAGTGACACAAGCAACATTGTCTAGAGATTTAAAGCAATTGAAGGTGGCAAAAGTTGCAGATCCCAATGGCGTTTATGTGTATCAAATTCCCGGTTTAATAAAAGAGAGGAATAATCTGGAAAGCCAGTTTGTGAAACAGGGATTTGTGTCCATTGATTTTTCAGGGAATTTAGCAGTGGTAAAAACGACCCCGGGATTTGCAAATGGGATTGCTTCGGTGATTGATGCGCATAAGCCCTATGAGGTAATGGGAACCATTGCAGGAGATGATACAATTTTAGTAATTTTAAGAGAAGGGATGTCGAAATCAGGGGTGTTAAACGCCTTTGCCTTGATCTTTCCCGAGGTGAGTGAAAGATAAAATACAATGAAATCGATAAAAGTAGAAATCGCAGGGAAAGAACACCTGCCTTACGTTGATGAAATACTTCAGACCATTGAACAAGCAGCAAAGGTTCGTGGAACGGGTATTGCAAAACGTTCTCCTGATTATATTGCAGAAAAAATAAATCAGGGGAAAGCAATCATCGCGCTTGACGGACAGGAGTTTGCAGGGTTTTGTTATGTGGAGGTGTGGCAGGAAAAGAAATTTGCAGCCAACTCCGGGTTGATTGTTGCCGAGAAGTTCAGAGGCCGTGGCCTGGCCAAGGAAATCAAACGCATGGCGTTTGAGTTGAGCAGAAGTCGCTATCCCAATACGAAGCTGTTTGGCTTAACCACCGGTCTGGCGGTGATGAAAATAAATTCGGAACTGGGGTATAAACCAGTTACTTTTTCTGAGCTCACTGATGATGAGATGTTCTGGAAAGGTTGTTCCAGTTGTGTTAATTTTGATATTCTGCAAAGGACAAATCGCAAGCATTGCTTGTGCACAGCCATGTTGTTTGATCCTGCTAAGGAGAAAAAAGAAGAGAAAAAGGAAGAAGGTAGTTTTGTGAAGAAACGCTGGATCAAATTAAAAGAGAAAATAATGTCAAAAGCAAAAAGCATTGCACTTTTTGTTGGGTAAAAAAATATGATATGAAAAAAAGGGTTTTATTAGCGTTTAGTGGAGGTTTGGACACCTCGTATTGTGCAAAGTACTTGTCAGAAGAAAAAGGCCTGGAAGTATATACAGCTGTTGCAAATACAGGTGGGTTTTCAACGGCTGATCTAAAAGTGATTGAAGAAAGAGCAATTGCTTTGGGAGCAGCAAATCATGTTGCTCTGGATGTAACAAAAGAGTATTATGAAAAGAGCATTCGTTACATGATTTACGGGAATGTGCTTCGCAATGGAACCTATCCCATATCGGTAAGTTCCGAGAGAATCTTTCAGGCAATTGCCATCATCGAGTATGCCAAAAAAATAAAAGCAGACTATGTTGCTCATGGCAGCACAGGCGCTGGTAACGATCAGGTGCGATTTGATCTGACCTTCAATGTGCTTGCCCCTGAAATAGAAATTTTAACACCTACACGTGACCTGGAGCTCTCAAGAGAGGCTGAGATTAATTATTTGAAAGAGCATGGTGTTGTGGCCGACTGGAGTAAGATGGAGTACTCCATCAACAAAGGCCTCTGGGGAACAAGCATTGGTGGAAAAGAAACGCTGCGTTCAGATCAGACCTTGCCTGAGTCAGCATATCCAACTCAGATGACAAAGAAGGGTGAAGAGGCCTTGGAATTGTATTTTGAGAAAGGAGAAATTAAACAGGTGAATGGTAAAAAATTCGACAATCCGGTGGATGCAATCCTTGAAGTTGAGGCGATTGCTGGTCCATGGGGCATAGGACGTGATATGCACATTGGAGATACCATCATTGGGATAAAAGGGCGCGTGGGTTTTGAAGCTGCCGCACCAGTGTTGTTGATAAAAGCACATCAGATGCTCGAAAAACACACACTAACAAAATGGCAGCAGTACTGGAAAGATCAGTTGGGAACCTGGTATGGCATGTTTTTACATGAAGCACAATACCTGGAGCCCGTAATGCGCGATTTAGAAAAATTCCTGGAAAGTACTCAGCAGAATGTGACAGGTAAAGTCTTTGTGTCTTTAAGAGAAAAACATTACGTACTTGTGGGCATCGAATCAGAGTTTGATCTGATGAAGTCAGAATTTGGGGAATATGGTGAGATGAACAAAGCATGGACTGCAGATGACGTGAAGGGATTCACAAAAATACTGGGCAACCAAATGAAGATCCATCAAAGTGTAATGAAAGGTAAAAAATAAAATGATAAAGGTTGGAATCATAGGTGGAGCAGGTTATACTGCCGGCGAACTAGTGCGGATTTTGTTGTATCATCCGGATGCAGAAATCGCTTTTATTCACAGCAATAGCAATGCCGGAAATGAAGTGACTGATGTTCACACCGATTTGTTTGGTGAAACAGATCTGACATTTACAGATGACTTGCGTTTTGAAGACGTGGATGTGATTTTCCTATGTATGGGGCATGGTGCATCAAAAACATTTGTCGAAGACAATGCCATTCCTGAAGGCGTTAAAATCATTGACCTTAGCCACGATTACAGGTTGAATGGGGATCATGGTTTTGTCTATGGATTGCCCGAGCTGAACAGAAAGCAAATCATTCACGCCGAAAAAATTGCAAACCCGGGATGTTTTGCCACTTCAATTCAACTGGCCTTGCTCCCGCTTGCAAAGAATCTGCTTCTGAATGATGAGATCCATATTCACGCAATCACAGGTTCCACTGGCGCCGGACAAAAGCCGACTTCAACATCTCATTTCAGCTGGAGGAACGGCAATGTTTCAATTTATAAGGCATTTAGCCATCAACATCTCGCAGAAATAAGGGAATCGCTGGTTCATTTGCAAAGCAGCTTTGATAAACCTATTAACTTCATTCCTGTGCGAGGGAACTTTACAAGGGGAATCATGGCTTCCGTTTATCTCAATCTAAACATTGAATTAGATGTTGTTAAGGGATTGTACGAAGCGTTTTATGATGATCACAGTTTCGTTTTTATTACAGATAAAAACCCGGATCTGAAACAAGTGGTTAATACAAATAAATGTCTGTTATACATTTCAAAGCATGAAGGAAAAATTCATGTGATAAGTATGATTGATAACTTATTAAAAGGAGCATCTGGACAAGCGGTTCAGAATATGAATTTAATGTTTGGATTGGAGGAGACAACCGGTTTAGGTTTAAAATCAACAGCATTTTAATTGCGATTTAGTTGTTAGTTTTTTATTTGACTTGTGTTCGTTTAGTGTGTTTCGTAGTGATCGGGTTGTGTGTTAGTTTGCCCGAATCATAGTAATTAATGCTGTGAGGGTCTCCTCCTTCCTTTCATTGCAGAACTCCCCGGGGTTTTTCGGGTAAGTTTCTGCTTTTATCCAATATTGGAATTGCAATTCTTTTCTATTAAAAATCAAAACTCAAATGAATTTATTTGATGTCTATCCTGTTTTTCAAATTGAACCAGTCAAAGGTGAAGGTTGCTATGTTTGGGATTCAGAAGGAAATAAATACCTCGATCTCTATGGCGGTCACGCCGTTATTTCAATAGGTCATTCCCATCCCACCTATGTTGAAAAAATAAGTGATCAGGTTTCTAAACTTGGCTTTTATTCAAATTCAATTATCAACAACCTTCAAAAGGAGGTTGCCGCCAAGTTAGGAAACATATCGGGATACAATGACTATCGCTTTTTCTTTTGCAACTCGGGAGCTGAAGCCAATGAAAATGCGCTAAAACTGGCGTCTTTTCACAATGGTAGAAAGAAAGTTGTGGCTTTCAAAAAAGGCTTTCACGGTCGTACATCAGCTGCTGTGGCAATTACAGATAATCCAAAAATCATTGCACCGGTCAACAGCGACCTTGAAGTGGTTTTGTTGGATCTGAATGATATCGATGCTGTAAAAGTAGCTTTAAGCAATAAGGATGTGGCTGCGCTGATTGTTGAAGGCATCCAGGGAATTGGCGGTATTTATGTGCCGGATGGGGCCTTTCTTGAGGCACTACAGGTAGAATGCAATAAGACCGGAACCATCTTGATCCTGGATGAAATCCAATCGGGATATGGTCGCAGCGGCTTGTTTTTTGCACATCAATACTCAAAGGTAAAGCCGGATTTGATCACTGTGGCCAAGGGGATGGGGAATGGATTTCCCGTAGGAGGATTGATCATTAGTCCTGAGTTTGAAGCATCTTATGGTTTGTTAGGAACCACTTTTGGGGGGAATCATCTGGCTTGTGCAGCATGTCTGGCAGTGCTGGATGTGATAGAACAAGAAGGACTTGTTAACAATGCACTTCTTGTAGGAAACTATTTGATGGATGCATTAAAAGATCTTCCGGGGCTTTTGTCAATTCGGGGAAAAGGATTGATGATCGGTATGGAATTTGCCTCTGAGATTGCCGGTTTAAGGAAGGATTTATTATTTAAACATCATATCTTTACTGGCGTTTCGGGAAAAAATATTGTACGCCTGCTGCCACCGTTAACTTTAACCATGTCGCAGGCAAAACAATTTGTTGACTCAATAAAAAAATGCATCAATAATTAAGTTATGGATATAAAAAAGATTGCTATACTGGGTGCCGGAAATCTTGGATTCTCAATCGCAAAGGGATTGGAAAAATCAGGGATGATTAAGCGTGAAGATATGATCCTGGCTGAAAAGCATGCGTCTCGAATGGAATCACTTTCTGAAATGGGATTTGTGGTTACTTCAGATGCAAAAGAAGCTGTGTCTAAAGCCAATTTGGTAATGTTGGTTGTAAAACCCTGGCAGATCGATGATTTGTTAAGCACCATTGCGGATGTGGTTACCCCTGATCACGTACTGGTTTCATGTGTTACAGGGGCGGATTCTGTGAGTATTTATGATAAATTGACCACTACGCCACCCTTGTTTCGTGTGATGCCAAATACCGGCGTGGCCATACAGGAATCCATGTCGTGTATCTCAGCTTTTAATGCGACAAAAGAGCAAAAGCAGGCCATCGGAGATTTGTTCAGACAACTTGGAGAAGTTATTTTTATCCCTGAGGACCAAATGGCGGCTGCAACAGCATTGGCCGGATGTGGTATCGCATTTGCATTGCGGTTTATCCGTGCAGCGATTCAAGGTGGGGTTGAAATTGGCTTCGGAGCGGATGACGCAAAACTAATCGCTGCTCAAATCGCGAAAGGAGCGGCTGAACTGATCATTCAAAACAATACACATCCCGAACGGGAAATTGATAAGGTGACAACACCAAAAGGTATCACCATCACAGGATTGAATGAAATGGAACATGCCGGATTCAGCTCTTCCATCATTAAAGGGATACTGGCATCGTATAAAAAAATAGGGAACGGCAATTAATGCAATATAAAAAGCTGACCATAAAAATTGGGTCCAACGTTCTAACAGGAACTGACGGGATGTTAAGTCAACAGCGAATGGCCGGGATTGTAAACCAGGTTGCAGCGCTCAGAAGCAAGGGCGTTGAGGTGGTGATGGTGTCATCAGGTGCTGTGGCAGCAGGCAGAGGAGTGCTGGGCAAGGCTAAAGCCAAAGATACAATTTCAGAAAGGCAACTGTTTTCTTCCGTTGGTCAGGTGAACCTCATCAATGCATACACCAACCTGATGGAAAATCAAGGATTAAAATGTGCCCAATTGCTGGTGACCAAAGATGACTTCAGAGACCGGCGTCATTACCTTAACCTTAGAAATTGCATTGAAGTATTGCTTGAAAATGGGATCATACCGATCATTAACGAGAATGATGCCATCTCGGTCACAGAGTTGATGTTTACTGACAACGATGAGCTATCAGGGATGATTGCATCGATGCAGGATGCGGATGCACTGTTTATCCTCAGCAATGTGGATGGGATCTTTAACGGAGATCCTGCGGATCCGGCATCTGAGGTAATTGCAAGGGTGCAGGTTCATGACAAAGATATTTCAAAAGTGATTCAAACGCATAAATCCAATTTTGGCAGGGGCGGAATGATTACAAAGTACAATTTGGCCAGAAAAGTGGCCGCTGAGGGAATCGATGTTATCATTGCAAACGGGATCAGAGAGAATATTCTTACCGACATCCTGTCTAAAAAGGAAGGAATCCGCTATACCAGGTTTAAGGCAGAGAAAAAACATAGTCCGGTAAAAAAATGGTTGGCCCATTCAGGAGAGTTTGCAAAAGGAACCCTTGTTGTGAATCAGGGCGCGAAGCAGGCTTTGTTATCCGATAAAGCAAGCAGTCTTTTGCCCGTGGGACTCACCAAAGTGAAAGGTGAATTCAGGAAAGGAGATATCGTTAGAATTATTGATGAAGAGGGCCATCATATCGGTCTTGGAAAAACAATGCATGGTGCTGAGAAGGCGAAAGATGTGATCGGTAAAAAAGGTGAAAAACCCATCATCCATTACGATTATCTGTTTTTAGATAATTAATATTTGGCATTCCTTTTTTTTGAGGGAATGTGGGGAATGTACAGGAAGCGGCCTTGCCATAAAAACGGATATTAGACATTTTATGCATTGAATCAAAATAAAAGAACACCGTTAAATTAAATAAGCATGCTGTGTAAAGAGCAATTTGAAAAGGTACTAAAAGCGAGCAGAACTGTAAATCTGCTCAGTGAAGAAAAGATTAACAGTGTATTGAATGCTGTGGCTGATGCGGCCGTTGCTAATTGTGCTGTGATACTTGAGGAGAATAAAAAGGATCTTTCACACATGGATCCGGCGGATCCAAAATACGATCGACTGTTGTTAAATGAAGAGCGGATTGAAGGGATTGCATCAGACATTCGAAATGTTGCAACACTGCCATCTCCACTGGGAAAACAACTTATGAAAGTGGATCGTCCCAATGGAATGCAGATCAGCAAGGTTTCAGTTCCTTTTGGTGTGATTGGAATTATATATGAATCGCGACCCAATGTGTCATTCGATGTGTTTTCACTGTGCCTCAAATCAGGAAATGCGTGTGTGTTGAAGGGAGGAAGTGATGCTTCAGATTCAAACAGTGCCATTGTGAAGGTAATAAGGGGTGTACTCAAAAAGGAAGGTCTTGACCAAGAGATACTTCAGTTATTGCCAGCAGAACGGGCAGCAACTGCAGAATTGCTCAATGCCCATGGGTATGTAGATTTGTTGATTCCCAGAGGAAGTCAGGGCCTGATAAATTATGTGCGTGAAAATGCTACAATCCCGGTGATTGAAACCGGTGCGGGTATCTGTCATACCTTTGTGGATGCATCGGCAGATGTTGCAATGGCAAAAGACATTGTAAACAATGCAAAAACCCGTCGTCCAAGTGTATGTAATGCCCTGGACTGCATGGTGCTGCATCATGATAAACTGGCAGATTTGGTGGCGATATGTCAACCTTTGGCTGAAGGAGGTGTGACCATTTATGCGGATGAGAAGGCCTATAAAGTGTTGGAGGGGAAATATCCTGCTGATCAGTTGAAAAAAGCCACAAAAGAAAGTTTTGGAACAGAGTTTCTATCTTTGAACATGGCCATAAAAACGGTTGCTTCTTTTGATGAAGCGATAGAACATATCATCACCTTTAGTTCAAAGCACAGCGAGTGTATTGTTACAAATGATGAAGTAAACAAAGCTAATTTCCTGAAGATGATAGATGCCGGAGCGGTCTATGCGAATGTCTCAACAGCATTTACCGATGGTGCACAGTTTGGCTTAGGCGCTGAAATAGGCATCAGCACCCAAAAATTGCATGCCCGTGGTCCAATGGCCCTGGAAGAGTTGACGTCTTATAAATGGATTGTTGAAGGGCAAGGACAGGTGCGCCCGAAATAGTGATTCAATAGGTTCGGCATTCTGATTTTTAACCCACGATATTTGATACTAACTAAAAACGAAGTCTTGATTCTTAAGTCTTGACGCTTGATTCTAAAAAATATGAAACAATTTACAAATGTTCACGACCTGCCTAATTTGCAGGAAGCAATAAAAGAAGCTTTAGAAGTCAAAAAAACACCCTTTGCTTATTCAGAACTGGGTAAAAATAAAACCATCGTGCTTTTATTTTTCAATTCAAGTTTAAGAACACGTCTCAGTACGCAGAAGGCCGCCATGAACCTGGGGATGAATGTGATGATCCTGGATGTAAATCAAGGTGCTTGGAAGTTGGAGACAGAAAGAGGTGTGATCATGGATGGTGATAAGCCGGAGCACTTATTAGAGGCCATTCCGGTGATAGGAAGTTATTGCGATATTATTGGGATTCGTTCATTCGCGCAATTTGAAAGCAAGGAAGATGACTACAGCGAAAAGATATTGATGCAGTTTATTCAATATGCCGGAGTTCCAGTACTAAGCATGGAATCTGCAACCGGACATCCTTTGCAGGCATTTGCGGATGTGATTACAATTGAAGAGCACAAGCAAATTCAACGTCCGAAAGTGGTGCTCACATGGGCACCGCATCCCAGGGCTTTGCCTCAGGCTGTTCCAAATTCTTTTGCTCAATGGACCATGGAGGCCGGTTATGATGTGGTGATTACCCATCCGAAAGGGTATGAGCTGGCACCCGAATTTGTTGGTGATGCAAGCATCGAATATGATCAGAAAAAAGCATTTGAGCATGCGGATTTTATTTATGCAAAAAACTGGGCATCATATTCTGATTATGGACAAATCCTAAGCAAAGACAGAGCATGGACCGTTGATGAAGAAAAAATGGCTTTGACAAACAATGCATACTTTATGCATTGCCTTCCCGTTCGTCGCAACATGATTGTAACGGATGGTGTAATTGAAAGCGATCGCTCTCTCGTTGTGCCTGAAGCAGCGAACCGGGTGGTTTCAGCACAGACAGTTCTTAAAATGATGCTGGAAAAATTATAAACGAGTAAAAAGATAATATGGAAAGGTCGGCTTAGGTCGGCCTTTTTTTATGGAAACAGTTTT
>JBFHER010000032.1:0-21708 GCA_041584055.1 Bacteroidales bacterium | reverse complement strand
GCGATCACGTCTGCATATTTTTTATCGCCGGCCAGATTAATATGCTCACCCGGATCGTTTTTATGATTGTACAGCTCTTCACTCCCATCGCGGTATTGGATGTATCTCCAATCTTTACTTCTAACGGCGTGATTTTTATAATACCATGTACTCAAAACAGGTTCAACACGTTTTGATTTCGGCTTTTGAATCAATGGAACTAAACTTTGACCGTCCAATTTTTTTGCTTCCGGAAGTTCGCATAAATCAACCAAAGTTGGATAGATATCCAATAAACTAACAGCTTCTTTACTTTTGGAACCATTTGCCTTATTCCCAGGAACTTTAAAACAGAGCGGTACTTTTGTTGATTCTTCCCAAAGCGCTTGTTTTCTCCAGTGCTTTTTTTCGCCTAAATGTTGTCCATGATCCGACCAAAGCACAACAATTGTATTGTCGGCATAGTTGCTGTTTTCGAGTGCTTTTAAAACCTTTCCGGCCTGATCATCTACAAAAGATACACAAGCAAGATACCCATACACCATTTCCTTCCAATAGGTATCACTCAAGTTAACAACCGCATAATGATCACCTGTTTTAATGGTTCCGTAGGCAATGGATTTGCCCATCACAGGGATGTCTGTCATTTCGTTTTCGGGCACCTCAGGAATTTCAATATCATCCAGGTTATAAAGGTCGAAATACTCTTTTGGAGCAGTATATGGCACATGTGGACGCACAAAACCGATTGCCATAAAGAAGGGTTTTTCATGGTCTTCTTGAAGTTTCTCAACGGCCCATTCTGCGATCAATTCATCGAACATTTTACCTTCTGGCATGTCCTCACGATCCAGTGCGCCATAGCATAGTGAGTGTCCGTCCCTATAATCAGCCCCGTAATGATTTACAATTTGACTGCCTTCTTTAGGAAAGGGATAAAAATGGGTTCCGCCATAGCCATCCCCCCTGTCTTTTAAATCTTTGGGGACTTTATACTTTGGTGCTGTTTCATCCCAAAAGTCGTCTGTTCTTTCTTTATAGTCAGAAATACCATTGTGGAAAACCTTACCAGCTGCAAAAGTTCTGTAACCATTTTCCCTGAAATACTGAGGTAACATTTTATGTTCTCCCATGACCTCCTCGTAGGAGTTTTTCATGGCTGTTGTAGAACTGTACCAACCGGATGTGGTTGGATGTAAGCCACTCAACAATGAATTTCTTGAAGCTGTACAAACAGCTTGTGAACAATGCGCATTTGTAAACAACACCCCTTCCTTAAACAGTTTATCAAGGTTCGGCGTTATGGCCTGAGGATTTCCCCCCATCGCTCCTTCCCAGTCATTTAAATCATCAATGGAGATAAATAGCACGTTTGGTTTTTTGTCTTTTGAATAAGAACACGCGCTTGCAAAAAGGAACAGAATTAAAATTATGCTTAGTCGATTCATCATTATTTTATATTAAACTTTTAAAACAATTTAGTCATTTTCTTGCGCTGATTCATCACAGGCTGCCAATTTTTAAACTCGCTTTCCAGAAATTTCATTAAATCATTAAAATGGCCTAAAAAGTAGATGTCCGGAAGACACATCTCTCAATAAGATTATCATTCCGGACATCCTTCAATTATTTCAACGTTCTATTCTTTAACGAATTTGGTATTGTAATTACCAGCTGCTCCTGATAAAGACAATACATAAATGCCTTTACTCAAATCTTTAACATTGATACTTTTCTGTCCTGATTTAAGCATTTCATCCATTACCATCTGACCAGCAAGGTTATACACTGCGAGACGTTGGTATTTATTATCTGACATCCTTAAATTCAGTACATCCTTCGCTGGTATAGGATAAATTGAAACATCCTGTGCTTCGCTAACAGAAGCCAGATTCGTTCCGGTACCAGCATAATAGGTAACCAGGAAGTCATCCATCCAGATACGACTTGTAGATTCATCGTTGATATCACAAACACCAGCAATCTTGATTTGAATTGAGTCTGTCACTTCATTGATTTCAACTTTCACTTCTTGCCACGCAACTTCCAAATCAATATCATCAAGGTAGGCCACTTGCGTACTGTCATCCCCTTTCATAATATATACTGTTAGACTTTGACCAGCCCAAACTGCTTCCGCTCCGGTCCAGAAAGTCAGGGTTCCAACATTTTTCATTTTTGGAGACAGTAAGTAGCCGGGGTCAGGATATGATCCTGCTGCTGAACCGCTCAGAAAACGTATGGCATCTTCCCCACCGTGCAAATTCAAGTTGCCGGCAAGTTTGATGTTTGAAGATTGGAAGACATAATGACGTTCCCAACCCTCTAAACCTCCACCATTGGAGAAACCTTCTTTGTACCAATAGTCGGTTTGGTTGAAAAGGATGGTGGTTGTGCCTTTACTGGTACCATCTTCACCTGTCACCACAACAGTTGCCGTTCTTTCTGCCTCGGTACCACCGATATTACTTACCTGGGTTATTTCAAGGCTTGCTTTTGAATTGTTGGTGGTGGCTGTCACTGTATAATCCATTGCATGTGTTACTTCCACGGTGTAGCTTGTTTGATTGAAATCAAATCCGTCAATCATTGAACCTGCAACTTTCAATTCAGACAGAAAAACATCGTCTGCCTCAGCTGCAGGTTTCTCGAGCTGAATATCATCAACTGTTAGAGTTCCAGTTCCTGAACTACCTCCTTCTGTTGTTTGAACATGAATACGAATGATCACTTCACCTTCGATGTTCAAAGGAATAACAACATGCTGAAAATCAGAACTATTTGTCAAATCCAGTCCTTCAGGGTTGGTAACCTTATCTTCCCAGTTCTCACCATCTGTTGATGTTTGAATTTTTACCGTAGGTGTGAGATCAGGAGCTTTAACTTTACACCAAAAGCTTAAGGTGGAGGCCCCGTTTACCTTTGGAAACTGTAACCAGGCGATCATATCCTCAGCGTTGGTCTTCATTTTAGCAGCGTAGGTTTGATCTGTATAAATTTGATTTGCAGCATTTGTTTCGCTGTTGGAATAGGAAACATCCTTTACATCCCAACCATCAGGGGTATTGCCTTCAGCAAATCCTTCTGTAAAATGATACTCCTGGGCTGAAATATTCCAGGAAACCAATAACAAGAGTGTCATCAGCAAATTTGAAATTAGTAGTCTTTTTTTCATAATCATAAAATTTAATTAAACATTAGTACTGTGATCATTTTTTATCAAAATAGTAAGTTAAATTGTAAACCTGCACATTTAAGGCCTTCATTTTATCAAGCATTGGAGACCAGGGCACATAGCGATTACTTACAATCCCCTTGTTTGCATCCACATTGGAAGGATCCACACCTTTAGCGGTGGGGTCATTGTCCTGATACTTAAAGTAGTGCCAACCAACGCAATTTTTAGATTCCAACAGTGCCAGATTATAGTTCTGGTAAAAGAGTCCCCTGTCTTTTTGTGTTCTTACGATCCATCCCGCACCGCTGGTATTACCCATGCCGGAATCCTCGCCTTTTGTGTAATATTCGGTAATAATAAAGGGTTTTCCGGTCCATGCTGTCCACTCCACCATATGGCTTGAATCCGGTGTCCAGTGGTTGTAATAATTATTGGAAATGATATCGAGATGTTTTCCGATGGCTCTCATAAAATGCTCCTGGTGCTTTTCGCTGCTGTAAAAGCGCGCACCAATATACATGTGATTTGGATCGTATTTCTTAATGGCTTTTGAAACAATTGAAAAGTATTTCTCGCCCACCAGTGCCATAAATTGTTCCCGGTGATGCTGAGTAATCTCCTCTTTTGTAATATGCTGATCTTTCAGCCACTGCTCTGCAGCTTTTCGCCCATGTTCACTTTCAGGAAGGGAGAGATAATTATCCAGTGCTTTTATACTGAAAGGCATCTCATTGTCGGAGAAATGGCCAAACAGATTCGGATCGTCCCTGTATTTTATAAGTTGCTTTGCATGCGCATCACAAAAGGTAACAAAATCCGGATCAAACACAAAGATAGCATCTTTGGGGTAGCCCGTATGGCCAGCCTGTTGATGCGTTCCGCCCCGTTTTTTGCCATAGGAGGTCATAAAACTCCAGTTGATGGTATAGGCGAGTTGTCGTTCGTTCGACTTATTGGCATGAATGATTGCATCATGTTCTGACCACGATCCAGCGCAATTGAAACCGTGATCGTGCAAAAGGGCGATGGTTTCCTTCATCCAGTTTTCTTTTGTCCCATAAATTTCTTTCAAGGCATTTCTTGTCCCGGCAGACCCTTTCGAAGTGATTCCGTTCAGAGCTACATTTATGTACCGATATCCTTCAGGATCGATTCCCCACCATCTATCTCCGATTTTTTTAACATGAAAGAATCCGGTTGCTTTCTCTTTTTGATTCAGATTTCCACCATATTTACTTAATCCAGGCACAGGTTGACTTGCATCAAAGTTACTGAGCAGCTCAACAGTCCGGGTCTTAAAAGGCTTATAATCATTGTAGGTTCTTCTTCCATCCTTATGGTAAACCCTGATCTTTGCATCCACCATAATATAGTCCTGTTTCCCATCAGGAGACGTTTTCTTTTTCTCCTGTGCACAGGCTGAAAGGACAAAAATGAACAGAGATATAAATAAAATTGTCTTCTTCATAATTCAACTATGCTTTAGCTTTGCGGGGAGTCAACTGTTGCTGATTTTTTTCGCAACAAGGCTTCCAAAAAATAGTAATCTGCATAAACAAGTGGCACATCCACTTCTGATTTTTTAGGTTTTGCACCTGTAGAATGCCTTAACAAAAACCCGCCATTTGTTCCCTCCTCATTAAAATATGCATCCGAAACCAGTGCTTCCATTATATCATTGGCCTTTGCCACATATGTTATTCCGTCTCCGTCAGAGAGGGTGCTTAATTCATAAAGTGCTGATGCCATAATGGCTGCAGCAGAAACATCCCTTGGTTCGTTTGGAATATTTGGGGCATTAAAATCCCAATAAGGAATGTTGTCCTCCGGCAATCCTGCTTTGTTAAAGATGTAATTCGCGACCTTTTCTGCCTGACTTAAGAATTCAGGCAGATGGGTTTCCCGATAGGCCATTGTATAGCCGTACAGGGCCCATGCCTGCCCCCGTGCCCATGTTGATTCATGCGCGTAGCCCTGATGGGTGTGTTGTGCCACCACCGCACCCGTGATCGTATCATATGCCACAACATGGTAGGTACTGAAATCAGATCTAAAATGATTTTTCAAAGTGGTTTGCGCATGTTTAATTGCAATGTTTTCAAACACCGGATCTCCGGTTTCTTTAGATGCAAAGAAAAGCAACTCAAGATTCATCATATTATCGATGATCACCGGGTAATCCCATTTGTCTCTGTTATGGTCCCAGGAGCGAATGCATCCTGTGTTTTCATTGAAACGGGTGATAAGAGATCGTGCAGATTGTATCAACACATCCCGGTACTCTTTATTCCCTGTAAGCTTATAAGCCAAGCCATAACTTGACATCATTATAAAGCCCAAATCATGTGTAGATTTATCAAATTTCTGGTTTTCGAGCAGTTCCGTCAGCTGGATCGCAGATTGTTTCCATTCTTCGCCTTCGGTCAGTTCGTACATCATCCAAAGTATTCCAGGATAGAATCCACTTGTCCAATCCTTTTTCGGAACACGACGGATTTCACCTTCTGGTGTTAAGCTACGTGGAAATACTCTTGAACCAGAAGCATCCAGATTTTTGACAAGGCCGAGTGCATATTGTTCCTGCAATTCAATTTTCTGAAGCAAGGCCTCATCTGAAACCTTATCTCCATTCTCATTGTTAACATGCCTGCTACATGCAAGCACGAAAAAGAATAATATGTATCCGTATAATTTAATTCCCATGAATAAGATTTGCTTTACTGAGTTGTAAACAAATATACACCCCGGAAAACTATTTTTTTATATCATTGGTTCCTTTATACGGAATTATTGTTCCCTTTTTATATTTATGTTCCATAAAACAACATTTGTGCTAATTATTATCTTAAAAACTAAAAAATGCTTTTTATAAAATGCTTATTTTTAGCGTTTAAATCTTAGAATGAAACGTTTACTTAATTTCCTATTGTTTATAGCCTGTGCTGCCACTTTATCGGGCAACACAACGCCAACAATTTCATTGTCGAAAGTGACACCTGAAGGCGGTGTGACATACAACTCTATCATGTGCATTGCTGAAGATGAGATTGGGCGCATATGGCTTGGGTCCAATGATGGACTCTTCTGCTACAATTCCATTGTTTTTAAACGATACAGTCATTTTCAGAACGACACCAACAGTATTTCCACCAACAGGATTAATGCCATTTACAAAGACCTTTCGGGGCAACTTTGGATCTCGACAGAAAATGGCTTATGCCTTTATAATTACAAGACGGATAACTTTAAGACTTTTTCTTTAAAAGACCAATTTGGGAATCCCGGGGGCAAGATTATCAACTCTTTTTTTCAGGACAGAGATGGCACATACTGGTTTGCTGATGAACGGGGAGTGGGAACTGTGAATATTAAATCAGAGCGCACCTTTTATAAAAACATTAATGGAAAAACAGAAAATGTAAGTAAGCTGACCCTGGATGATCAGGGTACCATTTGGGTATTTTACGGTGATGGAGAGATTTATTACCGGCCGCAGGAATCAACAGAGTTTTATTTTTTCACCAAAGCATTGCCTTACGCAATACACAGTGTGTTTATTGACAATGAGAAACTATGGATCGCATATGAAACGGATGGCCTGTTATGTTTAAATCTCAATGGTGCAGTTCAGGCCTATTTCAAAGAAGGCAATAAAGACCAGACCACATTGCCCAGCAACCAGGTGCGCAGTGTGTTAAAAGATGAGAACGGACAGATATGGGCTGCCACCTACAACGGCATCGCGGTGATCAATGATTATAAAGTAGTTTCAGTGATCAATCCACGGAATTATTCTGAAATGCCAAACCATTCGGTGTGGTCTCTTTTTAAAGATTCACAGAAAAACATCTGGATTGGCACCTATCTTGGAGGGCTTTGTTTTCACAGTCAGTATAATAATTCATTCAACCACTATGCCCAGTCCGTACCTGGCAATTCACTGAGTTACAATGTAGTCAGCTCTTTTGCACAGGTCCCTGACAAGGAAGAACTAATTGTTGGGACTGAAGATGGGAACTTGAATTATTTTTCGCCCCTGACCAACGAGTTCAAAACCATCCCTGTTATTTACAATGGCATCAAAGTAAAAAACATTAAGTCGCTTACTTATGATAAGTACGGCACCTTATGGGTAGGAACTTTTGGACACGGGGTCTTGTACAAAAAAAAGAACTCAAACCGTTTCATTCAGCTCACACCTCCTTTTGCCTCCGGATTTCAAGCCCTTGACATCCTGTCTACGGATAATGGTCTATGGGTAAGCAACTACCCTAACGGGGCATATTTCTATGATTTTGAAACAAAAGAATTCAAATCCTTTCGCCACAATCCGCTGGATATAAAATCCATTTCAGGCAACAATGTGAGACAGATCATTGAGGATAAAAATGGGGATTTCTGGTTTGCCACCCGCAACGGTCTCAATCTACTGAAAAAAGAGAGCGATGAATTTATTCACTTTTTTCATCAGGAAAAGAATCCGTCCAGTCTGTCGAGCAATATCATCTATTCAATACATGAAGACGACAACGGGTTATTATGGATTGGTACAAATGGCGAGGGATTGGATCGTTTTAATCCTGAAACCGGAGAGGCGGAGCATTTTACCATCAAAGATGGTTTACCTGGCAATGAAATATTCTCCATCCTGCAGGATAAAAACAAAACACTCTGGATCACAACAAATCAGGGTTTATGTATGTTTGATGCAGCATCAAAGCGCATTCGTTCATTTAACAATGCGAACGGGATTTCCAACAATCGCTTTAACCCAAATTCAGCCATTTTCTGTCGCAATGGTGACATGTATTTTGGCGGCACAAACGGTTTTATACGCTTTCGCTCGGAAGATATAACATCGAATCCCATTCCACCATCAACCATTATTACGCATCTGTATGTGAACAACCATGTTGTACTGCCATTGGCAGGTAACGGCATTCTGAATGATGTGATCG
The DNA here is from genome assembly GCA_041584055.1 of Bacteroidales bacterium. GTDB lineage: Bacteria > Bacteroidota > Bacteroidia > Bacteroidales > UBA5342 > JBFHER01. The sequence goes on along the minus strand of JBFHER010000032.1, from coordinate 13,593 downwards.
GAAAAACGAAAGCACTGAGATTAAAATACACTCAAAACTCAATTGGATTCAGGTTTGCAACGAACAATTACATCGATCCAACGAAGAACAGTTTTAAATACAGAATGCTTGGATTTAACGATGAGTGGATTACCATCAGGCATGGTGAACCTGCCACGTTTACAAAGATTCCTGCAGGCAAATACACATTTGAAGTAAAGGCAGCCAACAATGATGGGATTTGGAATGAAGTCCCAACTCAGATTTCTGTTCGCATTGTACCACCATTTTGGCTTAGCTGGTATGCATATTTGATTTATCTTCTCCTCATCGCATCCATATTGTTTTATCTGCGCCAACAGTTTATAAAAGAACAGCAACTTAAAAATCAAATCGAACTGGAGAAAGTAAAACGCGAAAACGAAGATTATATTCATCAAATGAAGCTTCAGTTATTTACTAATATCTCCCATGAATTCAGAACTCCTCTAACGCTCATACAGGGACCTGTGAACAGATTGATGAAAGATGAGGAGCAGGACACTTCCAGACACAAGCATTTAATTCTCATTAAAAACAATACCGACAGGCTGTTACGTCTGATCAATCAATTTCTGGATTTCAGAAAAGCAGATTCAGGAATGCTTAAACTCAATCCCGTAAATTCGGATATCATCTCATTTTGCCGCAACATTTACAACTGTTTTGAAGATCATGCAAACTTTCGGTCATTTGATTACCAATTTAAGACTGATATCTCAAAACTAAAAATGGATTTTGATCCGGACAAGCTGGACAAGGTAATGTTCAATCTTTTATCGAATGCCTTTAAATATTCATCCGATGGCGGGCATATAAGCTTAGAGATAAGCAGCAATGTAAAACGTATTCCCTCAGAGTCAGACAATTCATATTCATTTGGAAATGAAATTATGGAAAACTTTGTTGAGATCTCTGTTTCAGATACAGGTAGAGGAATTCATGCAAAAGATATTGCCTCTGTTTTTGAACGATTCTACCAGATTGATACAGACTCACAGAAAAGTTCGGGCATTGGTCTATCTCTATCGAAAAACTATATTTTGCTTCACAATGGCCGCCTGGTTGTCAACAGTAAAGTCAATAAAGGAACCACTTTTACGGTTTACATCCCTCAGAAGCAAAGCAGTTCTGTTGATGAAAACAGTGCAAATGTTTATAACAAATCAAGCGCCGAAGATTTAGTTTACAAGGAGGTTAGCGCCAATAAAATAGAGGACAACAGTCATGTTAAAGCAGCCAATCAGGAAGCACTCATCCTTGTGGTTGAAGATAATTCTGAGTTATTAAACTATCTTGGTGATCTTCTAGGGGACCATTTCAGGGTTGCCAAAGCACGCAATGGAAAAATTGCCATGGAACAAATTAATTCATTGTTTCCAGACCTGGTTATTTCTGATATCATGATGCCGGAGATGGATGGGATTGAGCTGTGCGAAGCCATCAAAACCGATATTCGCACAAGTCACATTCCTGTTGTCCTGTTAACGGCTCTTGATTCTGTACGGGATCGTATTAAAGGCTTGCAGTCCGGGGCAGACATCTATCTTCCCAAACCTTTTGATGATGATTTATTAATTGTTCAAATCAACAATCTACTGGAATCAAGGAAGGTGCTTCGCGAATCTTTCAATTCAATTGACGCCAACTGGGAAGACAAATATACCTCGTTTGATCTTGACAAAAAATTACTTATCAAAGCCGTCAGTGTGGTGGAAGATAATTTAACTGATTTTGATCTTTCTGTGGAGATTTTGGCAAGCAAATTAAACCTGAGTCGCACCCATCTGCACCGTAAACTAAAATCACTCACCAATCAGTCTGCAACAGAGTTTATTCGGGATGTTCGCCTTAAAAACGCGGTTCGCATAATGAAGGAAGGAAAACTAAAAGTAAATGAAGTGGGCTATGCGGTTGGTTTTAATTCGCACAATTATTTCACCCGATCATTCAAAAAGCAATACGGCATATCGCCAAGTGAATTCATGCGTGATAAGACGCGGCATTTGGAATAGTGTGAAACCCATCCACAATGCGCATGAGCTTATTAATCAGTAAAAATAGCAGTACATTTATGTTCACCCACCTGGTGAATGATGACTCTCCATGGGTGGTATCTCCCGCCGGGTTCTGTGTTCATTGGTCTGGGGTTGCACTGTTAAGCACATAGCCCTACGGGCTTGTACTCCACCGCCTCCAAACCACTCAGGCCCGATAGGTGTTCAAGTTTATTTTTGCAATTAGTTTACCTTTTTCAGCTGAATCCCATTCAGAATAGTTTTTCCTTTGAGGGGTTTGAACTGGACCTTAATTCCCTGATTGTTCTCAACAATTACATTTATCTTGAATGCTATCGCTTTCTCCGGCACCAGGTGTTCTTTGTTCGACAATTGATTGATCACGACCTGCTTGTTTACAAGCACATCAAATGACCTTTCCAGCATTTCATCTTTTATTTTGCCTCCCTCATCAAGATTGTATGCCAGTGCTTCGTGTTCTTTGTCTGATAACAACTCTGCAAAATGCAATACGAGGGTATAGGAACCATCCGGCACATCAAATTGAAACGCTTCTATCCCACATTGCTGGGTGGCATAAATGGCATCCAGATCCGTATCCAAAATGTTTTTATTGCTTCCGTACCCCTGTCTTTTGCTTTTTGCCATTTTAAACACATCTCCACCAATGTATCCCCAGCTTCCTGCCGTATATGCCTGTGCCGGCACCCAATTTTCGTGGTTGTGATAATCGGTGTAAAAACGTTTGTCGCCAAGTGATATATTCATACCGCTTGCCGGGAAGGGGTTGTTTTTCAGTTGTTTTGGGATGATATTCACATCAATTATTGCCACATCAATGGGTGTAAACTCATTTGAAGTTGATTTTGCAAGGACCTGGTTCTCCCCCTGAACGAAGGGAACTTTAAATGTTGCAATCCCCTGAATCACATCTGCTTGTCCGAGCAATGCGCCATTCAGCCATAAGCCAATTTCTTTTGCATTTGAGAATACCTGCACTTCTTGTTCCACAAAGGTATCGCCATCTTCTTTTGCCAGATCAGTTCTAAAATCCCATTCTTTTGAGCCGATCTTCAAAAATGGCTTTTTCAGTAAATTTGCCTGATAAAAACGATAGGGATCTTTGGGTAGCCGATCCAGCGTGAGCAAACCCTTTGCATTTACATGTGGTGTTGTTTCTGTACGTGTCTCTGAGCTAAAATCTGCCAAATTCCAGATAAGCATCCCATTTATAAAAGGTCTTTCATAAAAGGCTTTCAGGTATTCTGAGTGATAATCTGTTGCATATTCCACTGCCTTATCAAAGCGCTCAGCAGCAAAACTATGGATTCGAATATCCGCGTCAGCGCCATACTCAGTTAAGAGAATGGGAACATCGCCACAAAGCCGATGCTTGCTATCCATTGATTTTCCAATGCTGCTACTTTTCCCATCATACCATCCTGTATACACGTTCCATCCGAAAACTTTAGGAATACTTATCAATCCTGCTTCCTTATAGTCGTTTCCACTGCCATGTCCCACCATCATCGTGTAACGGTATGGATCGTTCTCTCGCACGATATTTTCAAGGCCCGAAAACAATTGATAGGTTGCTTTAAGATATTTTTTCCATGCTTCCGATTTTTTATCATAGGGTGGTCGCAGCAGTATCTCGTTCATGTAAGCCCAGACGATTAAACTGGGATGATTGTAGTACTGAGCCATCATTTCACGCAACATTGTTTCTGAGTTATCGAAAAATGCTTTTGATTCAGTAATCCGATTCACCAAAGGAATTTCTATTGAAGTTAGAATCCCCAGTCTGTCGCACGCTTCAATGATTGTTTTATCCTGAGGGTAATGGGATATGCGCAGGAAGTTTCCACCCATTTCCTTGAGCAGCTCAACATCCCGAAGATGCCTGCCATCTTCCAGAGCATTGCCCAAACCGGGATAGTCCTGATGTCTGGATGTTCCAATGAGTTTATAGGGTGATCCATTCAGGAAAAATCCTTTTTCAGCATCAAACTCAAACCAGCGAAAGGCAAGTGGGTTTTCAATCTGATCTACCACTTCTCCATCCATGATCAGCTGAGATTTTAATCTGTACAGGTAAGGCTCTTCAGGTGACCAAAGGTGTGGATTCCTGACTTTCAGTTGGGCTTCTATTGTGCTGATTTCGCCTTTAGAAGCTGTATACTTTTGATTGGATTGCAGCACTTCTTTGCCCATTTTGTCATAGATGATATGCCGAACAGAGGCTTTTACATTTTGATCGTAGTTGTTTGTAAAAGCACTTTTAAGGACGAGTTCTGCCAACTCTGTATTTACCATTGGGCTTTGCCAAATTACACCATTTGAATTAAGCTTATCCATTCCAAAATGCAATTTGTCCACTGCCACCATGTGCACATCCCTGTAAATTCCGCCAAAGAAGGTAAAATCCGCACTTAATGGCGGAATGTCTTCCGAAAAAGTATTGTTTGCCACCACAAAAATCTGATTCTTGCAATTTCCGTTGTCATTGAAACGAAGAAACTCACTGATGGGAACATTAAACGAGGTATAAGCACCTTTGTGTGCGCCTGCAAGCTGACCGTTAATGTAAATCGTTGCGCTGATCCCCACAGCATCGAAAACAAGATACACATCTTTGTCTTGCCATGATGCCGGCACATAAATCTCCTTTTTATAACAGGCAGTATCTCTGTAATATCCGGGCACATCATCCATCACATCCACAGCATTCCAGGAATGAGGAATTGTTACCGCTTCCCAATTTACATTATCTGAAGCCTTTGATGTATAGCCTTTAAAGAACTGCCAATCTGAATTTATTGTATGTTGTATTCTGTTTTGCGCTTGAACTACAAGGTTTAACAGAACTGCAAATAGTAAAATCAATTTATATTTCATAAAAAAGTATTTATTGCTTCATTAAAAGGAGCATTTCTTTTGCATACCGTTGTCCCAGCACAATCTGTGATTGTGTATCAAAATGAGTATTATCGATGGTATGAAGATTCTCTGATGTGACTACTGCCGCATTCGGGATGTGGGTCGGCACCCCGAGCAACATGGCATTGAACGCCTTTCTTGAAGCTTTATCTTCCGATAGTTGTCCTACAATAAACGGCAAAGCTTCGTTGTCAAATTCGGTTCTGAACTGTTCTACCATGAACTTCAGTTTTGGCAGATATGATTCCCAGTTTGAGGCATCGGAACATCCCTGATGCCAAATAATTCCTTTTAATTCCCCCTGTTGCATCGCGATCCGCGTTCTCCGAACAGCTTCTTTGAAGAACAAACTATCCGGGTGCCATTGCCTGATGGATGTACCTCCTTTGGCATTCACAACCAAGCCAATCTCCATGCCCGACGATGCATCGGCCATTGCTTTGGCAAAGGAATACGATGGCCCCAGCTTTTGCATGCTCAGGTCTTTGCGAATGGATGAATATTTGTTAAGCGGATTGGCTGCTTTCTCCCATATCAATGTTGAATCACCCGCAAGGAGATAAACGCCCCGGAGGGTATCCATTACGGAAGCATCCAGCGGACCTCTGCCTGCCATGTTAGATTGACCAATGCACAAATAGATATCCAGATCCTTTGGTGATTCAGAACAGGCAATGAGTGCAATGCCCAATAAAAAAACAACTATCCTTCGCTTCATAAAATCATCATTATTAAATTGGAACTGTCAAAAAAAAAGTTTGTATAGCATTCTATCTTCTTTGAATAAGTCACCCCTAAAAAAAGGGCCGGATCCATTTATGTCCCTTAATTCAGGCATGCACAAAAGTGCCAATATTGTACGTTTTGTCATCAATTGAAATCTGCTTTAAGTTTAGTCCAGACACGATTGTTAATTTTCAAACGAGCATTCGCAACCAAACTATCTACAAATGTATCATAATGATTGTCGACATATTGTTTTTCAAAAAATAACGCATTGTCGTTTTCGCCCGTGTTATATTTTGAAACCAGCCGCGACAATTCATTATCCGGGATCTTTAGCTCCGACTTTAAGAGTTCTTCCTTTAATTGAATCACCATGTTGTCAAAAACATGTGCAAAATAGGTTCTGGAAGTAAAACTTGCCGGGCCATAAACCACTTCCCCCTGCTCTATTTTTGTTTTACGCACTCTATTTACGACTTCCACTTCGGCCTGAATAGAATCGAAACAGATTTGATCAGTCACCCCTTTCTTAAGTGCCAGCAATTGCTGAACTTTACATCGAAGGGCTTTTTGAAGGGCACGTTCCTTCAGCATCTCCAAAGGCGATTCCCCGCCATATTCCTGTTGCCAAAAATCGTCTCCATCAACCACTCCATGTTGCCTATAAAAATAGCTATGCACTTCAGCTCTTTGAAGTAGCATCCAGTATTTCATTTCTGATTTGAGAAGTGGATAATCGTCAACAGTTGCAACAACATGCGCTTCAGGATCCGTACAGGCAGGCAACAAGCAGACAAGTGCAAAAAGGACGTTTTTAATGTATTGTTTGCTGACCATATTTAAACCTTCTATCTTTCATATGCACCGATGTCCGGTTTATTATCATCCAGTTTGTTACCCCAAAAATCAAGACCTCCATTGTTTTCAATGCGTATTCCGGCATCGACGCAGGGAGATGTTTCTTTTAACTTATAAGCTGCGAGACGCTCAGGATCAGTCATGTCAATGTCAACGGGCGCAGAACCCTTTCCAACAAACTGGGGATCACTGGTTAAATTATTTGTTCCCAAAGCCTCAACATTGTAAAACAGGTTATGGCTCAGGGTACAACTTTCATCCGGTTTAATACTCCACGTTGCTGCTTCCTCAAAATAAAAAATATTATTATGCAAGGCCATGTTAATTGGCGTCCTTTGCTTTGAAGGACTGGCAAAAGGGCTGGCCTTAATACCACTGCCAAAGTAATGTGTATTGTTGTATATTTTTAAATCCACCAATCCAGTGTCGGATGGAAACCCAAATTCGTATGCACCTACCCGGTCGTTTATTCCCAGGTTATAGCGAATGGTAACACCTTTATTATATTTTCTCATAATACCACACAACCAGTGATTGTCGTGGCTGTAATTGTATTGAAAAATTGTATTCTCCGCGTTGTAGTCTGCATCAAATCCGCCCCGGTCTTTATCGCCCCAATCACCCGTATTCCCATAGGCCTCATTGTATTGAAAGATGCACCCTTTAGTATTGAAATTAAAGATATTGTGTCCTGTACTGTAACGACTTGAGTAGGCAATCACATTGTATTCAGCCAATGGGTTTATGCCGTCTCTCACAATAATACCATTTCTTCCCGTATATTCAACACGGTTATTGCGCACAACATAGTTTTCCCATGGATAGTAATCATCTGCGTTAACACTCCCCCAACTTGATGAATTCCCGATCCCCACGCCTCCTACTGTACTTATAAAATTATCTTCAATAAGGACATTGTTAAATCTTGTGGGTACAGATTTTCCGAGAACGTGTATGTGTATTCCCCCTCGTAATTTGCCTTCCACCTTACCATTAACATCGTGAATGTAACATTGTCGGATGGTTATATTTTCACCGATTCCCACATCTTCCTGAACAACATGAATCCCGCGCAGATCGCCCTGATCTTCATCACTTCCGTTTGTGTTGGTGATTTCAAGATTATTGACAATCCAGTTATTTACATTGTGTAAATAAAACACCGAATTCACAAGGCCATTTCCATTTATGATCGGCTTGTTATCAATGTTATCCCAGAATATCTCTTTTGTCTCAGGATTGTAAGCACTAACCCTGATTGGATTATCACCGGTGCCTGATCCCTGAGGCGCAAATTGTCCGTTGAATGATTTCCCTGCGGCAAAAAGGATATGCGCTCCGGGTAAAAATTTAAGGTTTTTATACCGATCAAATTCTGCCTGTGTGCTTATGTACAAAGCTGTTATTTCAGGCACAGTATCTGCAGGAATGGTATCCGAATTATCATCCATGATTTCCTTTGGTGGATCTGAATCTTCTTCGCAGGAAACCAAGGGTGTAAAAGCAAGCAGCATTCCCAAAAAGAATATAAATGACATTTTATTCATTCCTTCAAGGTATTACGCAGCGATAATTTAACGAATATAAATTACGCCAGCTTCTGATTACCACTGGTAATCTTTTCCATCATCACTATTTTGCCAGGATGCAATTGTAGCATCCAGCTTCTTCATCAGGTCTTTTTTAACATCTCCCCGGGATGTTGACAAATCATTTTGTTCACAGGAATCCACCTGCAGGTTATAAAGAAAAGGTCCTTCCTTCATTCCTGGAATTACAAGTTTATAATCCCCTTCAATGAAAGCGTACATCTCTGTTTTGTTGTACAAACGTTTGTATCCGAAAGCAAGCGCATTGTCTCTGTTCTTTTTTTCGCCTTTAAGAATTGGCACGAAACTTTCACCATCAATGGGACCTTTTTTAGGTTTAGACAGATCAGCTAAATCTACAATCGTAGGTAAATAGTCCACCACACCAAGGGCCGAGTGACACTCACCCGGCTTCAAGTGGCCTTTCCATTCCATCAAAGAAGGCACCCTGATGCCACCTTCCCACACCTCATGTTTGTTTCCTTTAAAGGGTCCTGCCGATGCAATACCTTTCCTGGTGATAGGACCAGAAGGGCCATTGTCGCTTGTGAAAAAGAGTATCGTATTATCAGCAATATTGAGTTTCTCCAGAACGGCTTTTAAACGACCAACCTGTTCATCCATTGCAGTGATGCATCCATAAAGATGCTTTTGCTCTTCGGGTAAATCAGGGTACTTTGCCAGGTATTCAGGACCGGCCACCACAGGTTCATGCGGGGTATGAAACCAGATGGTTGCATAAAAGGGTTTTCCCTGTTTTGCAATTTTTTCAATAAATGGGATGGCTCTGTCCATGATTATCCGACTGTCATCACCATCAAGATTATCGGTCACCACCTCTCCGTTATGAAGGTAAATGGAGCCTCCCCATGACCCATCCTCTTCTGAACCAAAACCGGTCCATCCTTCGGGTGTTTTAGTTGGATTCCATGTGGGAACAGCGCTTTTGGTTACAAAGCTTTCCTCATAGCCATGATGCCATGGTGGGGAATAATGACCTCTTGATTCAATTTTGTCTGCTTCTATCCAACCCAAATGCCACTTCCCAAACATTCCTGTTGCATAACCCTTCTTTTGAAGTAGTTCAGCAATGGTTGTTTCGGCATGGCGCAAACCTCCTGTGTGTGCAGCATAAATCCCTTGTCTGAATGGATTTCTTCCGGTGAGCACGGCAGCTCTCGAAGGGCTGCACAAAGGAGCAGCTGCATAAAACTGGGTAAACCTTACGCCGGACTTGCTCATTTTATCCAGATGTGGTGTTATTATTTTTTCATTGCCGTTAAAACCCACATCACCCCATCCAAGATCGTCGGCCATCATCATGATGATGTTTGGTGCCTTTTGAGAGTCGGCGCCATCGTTTGTAAGCAATCCGTCCCCTGCATTCACATTCATCATCAGAGATGAGAATAGCAAGGCGCTAAGTATTTTATTGATCTTCATGATAAATAATAAAATTAAAACTTTAATCTAGTGATATTTCAACTAAAAGTAGCGTGTGTCCCACTGAAGCACATTGTCGATCACCCTTTTTACAAAAACAAGGGTATCTGTTGCTTCATACACTGTACCATCATTATCGTAGGTATAATTCAGGTAAATGTTGTGATCATTTTCCCGGTCGAAGAATCCCGACTTCGTTGAAAGAATCTCGATATCACCATCTTCATCATTCACCAAAGTCACGTTATTGTCCGCATCGATATTTAAGATTAAGGACACATTGGTGAATCCTATTCTGAGTGTCTTACTTTGCACGCTGTTAGTACCGGCGGGTCCGGTTGTCAGAAATTCAATATCAGCATTTTCATATTCCACGGTATCTATTGCTGAAATTGCAGTTCCTTTGTGCGTGTAAATGCCAACGGCATTGCTTACATACTTAAATGTTACAAGGGTTTCATTTAAACCTATGCTATCGGTGGATGCATCAACAATTCTAAATGCCAGGGCATAAGTTGAAGTAAGTGCTTTTGGATCGGAGAAAAACGCAGGCTTTAGCGTGATTTTCATCAAACCCAACATATTGCCAGCAGGTATTGTGATCACATTTGCTTTTCCGTTCAATTCATTGTTTTCAGACGTATAAAGACTTTCCGGCAGAACTTCGTAGCCAGCAGCGGTCACAAGTGAATCCACGAGTTCATACTGCACCCATTCATCCACGGTGTTTTCAATTTTCCCGCCAAGCACAGCACCAACCTGAATGTAATCATATTCATCAATTATAACACTTCGGTTCATCTTGCTATTGGCAAAATAGGCGGTGGTATAATCATAATCACCATAGTAATCATCATATTTCTCGCATGAATGAAATGCAATGAGTGTTATTATTACGGCTACAAAAATCAATGACTTTTTCATATTTATAAAATTAGAATCAAGAATCAAGACAAAAGACACAAGAATCAAGCATCAAGACAAAAGACACAAGATACAAGATACAAGACACAAGACAAAAAATAGTCATCTTCCTCCCATTAAAAATACGGACGAGTTGTGCGTTAAATCCTTCCATCATGATTGTTTCTGTGTTATTAGTTATTTCGTTTTGGTCATATAGAATATGACGTACTTTTATTACCATCCGTAGTTTTGTACCAGAGCATCCGATTTATAGACTTCATCGTAAGGCAATGGGCCATAATACGTATTTTCGCGATAACGACGTGATTCAACGATTTGTTCGTTGTACTCAAACAATTCCACACCCATTGACGCATCACGTGTAATTTCCATCCCTTTGATTGGTTCGTTGATGATGCTTAATGGTTCCAGCCAACGTCTTAAGTCCCAGTAGCGAAATCCTCTAAAGGCAAATTCGATGCGTCGTTCATTCTTCACCAATTCACGGAAAAGATCCTTTGTTAAAAGCCCGTTTGAAGCCAATGAATCGGTAAATTGCAGTGCTTCCGATCCGCCTCTGACACGAATTTTCTGAAAAACCTCATAGGCAGAAAAATCCATCCCTGGCAAAGCAACCGTTGGACTGGCGCCAACTTCATTGGCAGCTTCACAGAAATTCAGATAAACTTCCTCTCTATCCAACATGCGAACAAACCTGGAACCACTGGTTGACTTTCCATCCTTTACACGCGGATCACTATCTGTTGCAGCATCCACCGTGAAACGTTCCATGTAGTATCCAGTTCTTGTTGCATCGTTTCTTAGGCCTCCTTTCGCATCTGCCCCACCGATATAGGTTTGAATTGTTTTATATCCATAAAAAGGATCGCCGTTGTACACAATGAACTTATCAAAACGCGCATCTCTATTCTGATAAGGATTGTTGGGGTCATAACTACTGGCAGCATCCGCAATTGGCGTTCCATCGGCCATTGGGAAAGCATCAACCAGGTTCTGAGAAGGGTTACAACGACCTGAACCATAGTAAGAAGGTGGAAAATGTTCATTCTCCATATTGTTATTTTTCACCAATAATGTTTTCCATATTACGTCGATGTGTACCTCATAATTCTCATCATTTAAATCTCCTAAATCCAGTAAACTGCCATCCATCATGATGGCATCGTAGGCAGCAGCAGCAGCCTGTTCCCATTTGGCAATGTCATTCGTGGTATTGTATGCAGGACTGGCAGCAAATAAAAGCAAGCGGGATTTCAAAGCCCATGCAGCACGCTGTGTTGCGCGTCCTTTATACTGTACTGGCGTTAAGGTACTTCCATCGTAGTAAAACGGGCAATATGCCAGGGCAGTATCAAGATCGCTTAAGATTGCATCGATGCAATCTTCATAAGAAGATCTTGGAATGAGCGGTATTTCAGTTGTTGAATAAACCCCTCTGAGCAACGGAATGCCTAACATCACTGATTTTGTTGCATCGGTAGGACCGGCATATTGTTTTAGAAGTTCTGACTCAGACCATGCCCTTAGAAAATGAGCTTCTCCAAAGCGAAATAATTTCTCAGGAATCCGATTTGTTGGGATGGTATCCGCCACTTTTATTGGAAGCTCCAAACCATATTCAAGGTACTGATTGATATTGATAATATTCCGATAATAATAATCCCACTTACCCAATGGATAATAAGATGCACTTGCACCACCTGTGGCATACCGGGTTACACTGTTGTTCTGGATTGCATTGTCGGCATAGTAATCATCCTCAATGCCATAATAACTTCTTTCGTTGTCATTCAACCAGTCATACACTTTATCCAACACACCATGTGCATACTTGCTATTGGCCCAAACGTCCTCCGTCTCTTCATTCCCGACATATTGTGGTTCCAAAAGATCTGTACATCCCACAGCAAATAACGACATCAAAATGCCTGCACAAACGACTTTATAAAAATTGTTTTTCATGTGTTTAAAAATTAGAATCAAAAGCCAAGAATTAAGACGCAAGACGAAAAAATATAATCATCTGTTTTTGTGTCAAACTTGCTTTGCCTTGATTGTTTCATCTGTTTTATTTTTAATATCATTAAGTCTTAAAACGACAGGTTAATACCTACTGAATACTCTTTGAACAACGGATAATCGCTATAACCTGCATCCATTAATTCGGGGTCGCTGTTTTCGAATTTAGAAATTACAAATACGTTTTTACCCCTTGCAAACACTTTGGCCGAATTAATAAACCAACGTTGCGCGAATTTTGCAGGCAGGTTATAAGCAAGCTCTACATTCTCGAGACGGAAGAAATTTCCGGGTACCAACCAATAGGTTGATGTCCGATAGTTATTATCACTTCCAAGTACCGTTAAACGGGGGGAGGTTTTTCCGTTGGGAAGATCCTCTGCCGTGGCAACAGGGCGTGCATCAAAGCCAGAGATCTGATACTGGGTGTTTCCGTTTAAGTTTATGTCATACCCTGCAAAACCTGCACCATTGATATACAAACTGATGGCCTTGTACGCCACGAATGCATTGATCCCATAATTAATTCGTGGATCGCTGTTACCCACTACCTGAATGTCTCGTGTATCAACGATGTCATCATTATTTATATCCTGATATATGATATCACCTTTAAAAATCTCACCAATGTATTGTTCAGAATTTGAAGCATCAGCATCAGATGCGAATAATCCATTATCTACCAAACCATATATTGCGTCAGTGGCATCCCCTTCTCGCAAATCTTCAATATTTATATAGTTTGGTTCTATGTATGTGGTTCTTACTTCTTTAAAATAGCCAATATTTGCACCTACGCTATAGCGTAAATTTCCATTGTGATTGTTATAGCTTACTCCCAGCTCAAGCGCATTACCATCCTCACTATTTTGGTTGCTATAAGCATAATATGCACTGCCGCCGGCCATATCAAGCGTAAGTCCACGTGAAATTAAATCACTTTTCCTTGTGTGAAAATAATCCATTTGAACAGATACTTTTTTACCAAATAGCAATGCATCCAATCCCACATTTGTTGTGGATAGAACAGGCCACTTTAAACCGGCAGACGCTGT
>JBFHER010000031.1:0-21991 GCA_041584055.1 Bacteroidales bacterium | reverse complement strand
GTCTTATTTTATCTACAAAGGCAAAGCCATGGGCTATGAATATGAGCTTCTGAAAAAATTTGCTGATCATCTCGGTGTGAATCTGGAAATAAGAATTGTAAAAAACTTAAACAATATTTTTGACGAATTAAATAATCTCAACGGTGATCTTATCGGACATGCAATGACTGTTACGAATGATCGGAAACAGATAGTAAATTTTACGGACCCCTTGAATTATACGGAACAGGTGTTGGTTCAACGCCGGCCAAAAAATTGGTGGAACATCAATCCGGATAAGCTTGAGAAAAAAATGGTAAGGAGTGTGATTGATTTGCTTCATAAAGAAGTACATGTTAAGAAGGGGTCTGCTTATTACCAAAGACTTGTCAACCTTGGTGAAGAGCTAGGGGATTCCATTCACATTAATATTGTGGAAGGCGATGTTTCTACGGAGGATTTGATTGAAATGGTGGCCAAGGGAAAAATTGATTACACCGTTGCGGATGAAAACATCGCGATCATCAATCAGGGCTATTACAATAATATCGACATTAAAACGAAGGTGAGCTTTCCACAACGTTCTGCCTGGGCTATGCGCAAATCATCACCGCAGCTGCTTGAAACGTTCAACGAATGGCTTGCAAAGATGAAGAAAACAACCTACTATTATGTTTTGTATAACAAATACTATAAAAACAGATCTGTTAATAAGATTATTTTCGAAAGCGATTTTTCTTCTCACAATGGAAAGTCAATTTCGCCTTATGATGATTTGTTTAAAAATGAAGCTCACAAAATTAAAGGCTGGGATTGGCGTTTGCTGGCTGCCCAGGTATATCAGGAGTCAAAATGGGATGCCATGGCAGAATCATGGATGGGCGCCTTTGGACTGATGCAGGTGGTGCCGGAAACATCCGATATGTATGGGTTTTATGATTTACTTGATCCGGCAGAAAATATCGTGGTTGGGGTTAAGCATTTAAGTCGGATTGCTGGTTATTTTGAAGAACTGGACAGTGCCGAACGGATAAAGTTCAGTCTGGCATCCTATAACGTTGGTTATGGCCACATTAAAGATGCACGGGCACTTGCCTTAAAATACGGCAAAAATCCGGATGTATGGGATAACAATGTTGATACAATGTTGATCCTGAAAGGTAAAAAAGAGTATTATTCCGATCCTGTGGTATCCCATGGTTACTGTAACGGAAAAGAAACATATACCTATGTGAAAAACATCCTTGAACAGTACAATCACTACAAACAATTTTTTAAATAGTTACTCCTTGAAATCATTCCTTCAAAAAATTGCTGAAGTCTTTCTTAAAAAACACAAAGACGAGTTAAGCAGCTATAATTTTGTATTTCCAAACCGCAGATCAGGTCAATTCTTTAAAAAGGCAATTGCCGAAGAGATCGACAGTCCCGTGTTCTTGCCATCCATATCAACCATTATCGAGTTATTTTCAGAATTATCACCTTTAACACAAAGCGACAACCTTGGATTATTGGTTGAACTCTATCATGTTTACAAAGAAGTCCGTGGAACAGACGAGTCCTTTGATGAGTTCAGTTCCTGGGGAGAAATGCTATTAAGTGATTTTGATGACATTGATAAATACCTGGTGGATGCATCCCTGCTATATGGTAACATTGCATCATTAAAAGAGATTGAAGAGGAATTCAGGGAATTAAATCCTGAAGAACAGGAACGGCTGGATGCCATCCGGCGTTTCTGGCAAAACTTCGATGTAAAAAGCAAAGGAAAAGACGACTTTATGCGCTCCTGGGAGGGGCTTTTTGATGTTTATCAAACCTTTAAAACGTCGTTAAAGAAGAAAGGCACTGCATACCAGGGAATGCTTTTTCGCTCCGTGGTAGAACAATTGCAAGACCTGAAACCTTCTGACTTAGCCACAAAAACAGTTTTTGTTGGATTCAATGCGTTAACACCTGCAGAAGAAAAGCTGTTCCGCCACCTTCAAACTGCAGGACTTGCTGATTTTTATTGGGATTTTTATGGTGGAGCATTGCTGCAATCTTCCAACAGAGCGTCCCATTTTATTCGGGAAAATATGAAGAAATTTCCTCCCGGATATACCTTATACACGGATGATGAACTGAAATATACAGCACCTGAAATCCGGGTGATTTCGGTTGCATCCAATCTGGGCCAGACGAAAATAGCAGGCACGCTGTTGCAGGAGATCGAAACACCTGGCATTGAAACAGCTGTTGTTTTAGCAGACGAAGATCAGCTGATCCCAATGTTACAAAACATGCCATCAAATGTGGACAAGTTGAATGTAACAATGGGATATCCGCTTAAAATAACACCGGTGTATGCCTTTTTTAATTTAATGATTGAGATTCAGAAGAATTTTAGTCTCAGATCAGGTGAACCATGGTATCATTCCAGACTGGTGCTTCGTTTTTTAAACAGTCATCTTGTAAACCGATTAGAAGGCGATATTAACGATCTCAGACAACGAATCATTGAATCAAACCTGATCTACTTATCAGCGGCAGATTTTAAAGGATATGCCTTATTGAGTAAGGTTTTCAGAGTTGCTGAACAAGGACGGGATATCATTGCTCATTTTGTGGATGTCTTTGGTTTTATCCTCGAAGCTGGATCTTCCATGGAAACGGAAGATGACATTGAGGAGGTTATCCTGAATGAACTGGAGCGCGAGTTTCTATTTTTAATTTATAAGCGTTTAACACGTTTTATGGATCTGATGGATGAACAGCGTGTGCCCTTCGGGCGAGATGTCATCATCCGGTTGATAAGCCGTATTTTAGAAGCTGAAGCCGTGCCGTTTGAAGGAGAACCCCTTTCCGGACTTCAGGTAATGGGTGTGCTTGAAACACGCGCACTTGATTTTAAAAATCTGATTTTACTTGGAATGAATGACGGTACATTTCCAAAAAGCACTTCGGCCAATACATATATTCCATATAACCTGAGAAAAGGATTTGGGCTGCCAACCATCGAAGATCAGGATGCCATTTATGCATATTATTTCTATCGCTTGTTGCAACGCAGTAAAAAAGTTACACTCGTGTACAATTCCATGACGGAAGGTCTCAACAGTGGAGAAGAGAGTCGCTTTATTAAACAACTGAGATTTCTGTACCATCCCGAGATGATCGAACAGGTTTTGACACATGAACTAAGCAGTGAGCGAAGCGAAAAAATAAGCATCGACAAATCGGACCTTGTAATAGAAAAACTCAATGAGTTTAAAAACGGAGGCAAACGAAAATTTTCTGCCACTTCATTGCTAACGTATCTGGAATGCCCTCTGAAATTTTATTTAGGTTATGTTGAACGATTAAAGGAACCGGATGAAGTCCACGAGGATCTTGATGCAAGACTCATGGGAGACGTGTTTCATGATGCGGTTGAGAATTTCTACAAACCCCTGGAAGGAAAGCCTCTGGATGCAGATATGCTAAAGATGAGGTTAAAAAACAAAGCCTTGCTTGATAAAATCATCAGAGAATCATTTGCTGAGGTTTTTTTCAAAAAAAACAGATCTGACGCAAAACCATTAAAAGGCAAGTTTGTTATCTACGGAAATGTTGTGCAACAATACCTTGAAAAGGTCATCAAACTGGATATTGAACAAACGCCGAAACAATACATCGAGGGTGAAAAAATAATCAATCAAACAATTCCGGTGGACAAGCTTGGAGACGTTTCTGTTTTTGGCAAGATTGATCGTGTGGATGAAACAGATGAGGGCATACGGATCATCGATTACAAAACAGGGGCATTTGGCGACTTAAAACAATTCAGTTTTAAAGAGATGGATGAATTGTTCGAACCCTGCATGAAAGAGAACAGAAAGTCGCTGAAGAAAGCTCTTTTCCAAACCTTCTACTATGCCATGCTTTATGAGCTTGAAACAAAACATACGTCCATCATCCCCGCTATCTATTATATGCGTGGACTTTTTAAAGACGTAAATCCTTATATTTTAGCAGGAGATAAAAAGGACAGAGAGCGAATCCGTTATCATATGATTGAACAAGCCTACAGGGAAAAATTAAATGATCTCATTGGAGAAATATTTGATGCCTCTGTTGCTTTTATACAAACCACTGAATTAAAAACATGTAGTTACTGTGAATTTAAGGCAATTTGCAACCGCTAAACAATGAGATACCAGTCAACCGGGTGAATAAAAAAGACAGCAGAGAGATACATGGAGCATTGATTCTCATTGACTCAGAAAGCCTATAAGAAAGAAGCGAAAAACCGGGCGGCCTTTCGCTTCAAATAATTTTGAGAACCAAGTCGGTAAAAAGCTCCCAAAATTCCCTTACTAAATCATAACAAAAGTACATTTTTTTTGGATTTGCTAAACCAGTAATTGCTTTTTGGGTGATTTTACGTAATTTATGATAAAATTTAGTTCTACACCCCCTTTCCGGTGATGATAGTACGTATTGTATAAAACAAAATTTTAAAATCATAGAGAATTGACATATTCTCCAGATAGATCATGTCATACTTTAATCGTTCCAACATTTTTTCAACGGTATCAGCATAGCCATACTTCACCATCCCGAGGGATGTAATGCCCGGGCTCACCTTTTGAAGAAAGAAATAGTTTGGTTCCGCTTTCACAATTTGCTCAATAAAGAATTGTCGTTCAGGGCGAGGACCTACCAACGACATATCACCTTTGAGTACATTCCAGAACTGGGGGAGTTCATCGAGGCGATATTTTCGCATTAACTGACCATATTTTGTAATGCGCTCATCATCTGGCAAGGTCAGCTGAGGTGAACCTGCTTCAGCGTCCTTAATCATGGTTCTAAACTTCAAAATATGAAAGGGGCGACCGTTTTTACCAATGCGTTCCTGACGATAAATTACAGGTCCCCTTGAGTCGAGTTTAACCCGGAGAGACAGATATAAATAAACTGGTGATAATAAAATCATTACAAGTAAAGAAAGAACGATGTCCACAATGCGTTTTAGATTTTCCTGAAATGGTGACATCAGCTCATGGGCGACATCCATGTAAGGCGTGCCGTATATTGGTGTCATCTTGGCGCTTCCGATCAGTTGCATTGCAACAGTTGGAGTTACGCGAATAAACACATCCTGTCGGTAAAGCATATTGAGTACATCCTGTATCTCTTTTTCGGTTGATCTGTCCATGGCAACGATCACTTCTTCAAGTTGCATGGTCCTGATCAGTTCCTCAAGGAGTTCATAATTGCCAAAACATTTAAATCCGTTGACAATTTGATTTTTTTTTCGGGCGTCCTTACAAACAATGCCCATGATATTGTTTCCAAGATAGGCAGGCCATGTTTTTGAAACATTTGTAGCTTCTCGTCCTTCACCGACGATGATTGTTTTAAATCCGTTGTTTCCCTTGCGCAAACTGCGCTTTAAACTATTGGTTAAAATAATTCTTGTGAAATAAATCAGGGAAAATTGGATCAAAAACAAACCAAAAAAGGACATGTAGTAGGT
Source organism: Bacteroidales bacterium (assembly GCA_041584055.1). Taxonomy (GTDB): domain Bacteria; phylum Bacteroidota; class Bacteroidia; order Bacteroidales; family UBA5342; genus JBFHER01. The sequence goes on along the minus strand of JBFHER010000031.1, from coordinate 16,509 downwards.
TTTGTACCCCAGGCTTAAATCATCCAGTAAAACAACAAAGAATAAAAAGATGGATCCAATAAAAATAGAACCGAAAGACTGAGCAAAAACTGAAACTCTGGATTTACGCAGAACATTACGGTAGTAACCTGATAAATAAAATATAATAACCCAAAATAAAGGCAGGATTGTAATTCCAATATAAAAATTTGCATCTGGAGTAATAGACACAGGCATTTCAAGTACCAGTGAGTCAATTTTTACCCGCCTGAAAAAAAAGAAACACATCCATGCAACGGCCGATATAAGAAAGTCGCTGATCAGATACTTTTTGTACTGCTTTCGTTTACGCATATCTTTTAGTTACGAATGACTTTAACTGAATAATCACTGCCAAGCTTTATTATTCCTGATGGTGTAGAAGTGGAGGTGTCATTTTGACGGTATTTCACCACATAATCAACACCTTCTTTTATTGCATCACTTATTTCCCTAAAATTTGCAGGAGAGGGAGCCCCACTCAAGTTTGCCGATGTGCTGACCAGTGGTTTTTTCAAACGTTCTATCAGTCTTTTAGAGAATTTTTCTTTTGTTACACGAATGCCAACGCTTCCATCTTCAGCAATAAGGTTTGGCGCAATGTGCCTGGCGTTATCATAGATAATGGTAAGTGGTTTTTCCGACAATTCGATTAAATCCCAGGCAATGTCCGGAAAATCACTTACGTAAGTTCCAATTTTTGCCGTGCTATCCAAAAGAACCAACATGCTTTTGCAATCTTCCCGTTGCTTGAGCCTGTATATTCGCTCAACCGCCTCTTTGTTTGTAGCATCACACCCAATGCCCCAAATGGTATCGGTAGGGTAGAGAACGATGCCTCCATTTTGGATGATTTCCAAACACCGCTCTAAATCAGCTTTTGTGTATTCTTCCATTTGTATTTAAACGATAAAGTTTTTTGTATTTCATGTATGTATCCCTGGCCTGTGCATTTAAGAGTAACATTCCTGTGGTTCCATCCAGGAATGCCTGCTTCAAAATGAAGCCTCTCAACCATGTCCAGACACAATGCAAAGATGGAGACAAACTCCCAACAGACTTCTTCTTATTGAATTTATTCTCGGCCCAAAGATCGGAATAGATTTTTGCTTTTTCCTTAAATGCATGGATGCTTTCATAGGAATAATGTAATATATTCGCATTGATGTTTTTTTTAAGCGCCCCCTTATAATTTAATGTTTCATGAACACCATCTCCTTTCCAATGGGCCTTGTTTCTGTTAAATAAGCGTTCCTTTCGGTCAGGATACCATAATCCATGTTTAATGGGGCGGTCCGAAATATAATTCAGACGTGAAAAACTGTATACATCAAAGTCCGGACTCTCCTTGATTCCAATAATTGCTTTTTGCAATTCAGCAGAAAGCACTTCATCTGCATCCAGGCTTAAAATATAATCATTTGCAGCTTCCGCATTCCCACGGTTCTTTTGATTTGAAAAATTATCAAATTTATGTTGAAAAAACCGAACCGATTGAAATGATTTGCATATTGCTTCCGTCTCATCCGTGGAAAAACTGTCAAAAACAATAACCTCATCAACAACGTCAACGAGTGACTTTAAACATTTGTCAATGGTTGATTGCTCATTTTTCGTTATTATTACAGCAGAGATCCGAATCATGAGTTATACAAGGGATTGATACAGTTTATTTAGCTTCTTTGCCAGTTTTTCACCGTGGAATTTCTTTACATGTTTTGCTCCTTCTTCAATTAAATTCGTCCTCAGCTCCGAATTCGTAATCAAAGTTTCGATGGCACCCGCAATTTCTTCCGTACTTCCGGGATTTACAAACAAGGCACCTTTTCCACCGGCCTCTTCTAAACATGTACCCTTGGATGTGATCACAGGTGTTCCGGAGGCCAAAGATTCTATTACCGGAATACCAAATCCCTCAAAAAGTGAGGGATAGATAGAAAGAAAGGCCATTTGATAAAGGCATGATAATTCAAAATTAGTTGCCTGATGCAGAAAGATCACCTGTTTGGTCATATTATGATGGGCGATGTACTGCTTTGCAAGGGCGGTATATTCCGTTTCCTGCCCAACCACAACAAGTGGGATGTCAAGGGCTTTATCATTCAGCGTTCTTAAAAGACTTAGAAGGTTTTTTCGTTCTTCAATGGTACCAACCGTAAGGATAAAATTTACAGGTAAATTATAGTTTGATCTGACCTGAGCCAATTCTTCCGCTGTTTTTTTATTAAAATATTCCGGGTCACATCCCTGATATATCACTTTTATTTTTTGTGGTGAGACCTTGTAAAACTCAATCAGATCGTTTTTCGTCTGTTGACTTACAGCCACAACCACGTCTGCAACTTCAGAGCTATAGAAGAACTTCTTTTTATAGGTCCACCGATCTACATCCTTGTAGAAATGGGGGTAACGCAGAAAAATCAAATCGTGAATTGTGACAACACTTTTAATATTTGACTTGTGAATATTTAACGGCAGTTCATTGCTTAAACCGTGATATATATCAATTTTGTCCTTCTGTAATTGGCTGAGAATGCCTTTGGTTCGCCAATATGACTTGAGAAAGCCCGGATATAAATACGATGGGGTACTTACCCTGACGCCGTCAGGGACTTTAAAATGCACCGCGTTTTTCAACGAAGGCGTGTATAAATGAATGTTATATCCATCCGTAAATTTATGAAAGTAAAAAATAGAATTTCTACTATAATTACCCAGTCCGCCTTTGTTATAAAAGGCCCTTTTTGCATCAAATCCGATATTCACGTCCAGTCGTTTTATTCGCTTTTGTAAATCTAACTCTTTTCATTTAAAACCGAAAAGGGATCCCTTCTTTTTTAAAGGCCTGATTCATTAAGATAATCAAGCTGCAAATTCTGACCTTAAAATCAAGTTTTATTTTTTAGGAAGCGGAAGGGCTCAAGCAGGAATAAAGTTGGGTGTTGACCCAAAAAGAATTATACGATTTGGAATTCCGTCCTCTTTAGGAAGCCTTGGGTTTGCGCTTTGACAAAACAAATATTAACAATAATGCCATATTGCAGAACATTTCCTTATCTGGTCTGTTTTTTAATAGAAATTAAAGAACTTGAAAGTACTTAAAACACATATTGATACGGACAGTGCGGAATTTCAGATGAATAAAGACCATTCTGATTTTTTAGTAACCGAGTTGCAACGCAAATTACGCAAGGTCGTTTTACGATCAGAATCTCCAATGGCTATACGTCACAAGGAGAGGGGAAAACTACTTGTAAGAGAGCGTATTGAGTTGCTTTTGGACCCAGCAACACCTTTCCTGGAGCTCTCCGCATTGGCAACAAATGGCATGTACGACGATCAATTTCCTTCAGCAGGTATTGTGACAGGAATAGGTTTAGTGCAAGGCCATGAAACAGTGATTATTGCGAACGATGCCACCGTTAAAGGGGGCACTTATGTTAAAGAAACCATCCGAAAACACATTCGTGCGCTTGAGATTGCACTTCAAAATAAGCTTCCAGCTGTTTTTATGGTAGATTCAGGAGGTGTTTTTTTACCACAGCAAACGGAAGTCTTTCCAGATAAAGAGCATTTTGGACGAATCTTTTACCTGCAATCGCAGATGTCAGCACAAAGCATTCCGCAGGTTTCCATTGTGATGGGGTCCTGCACTGCCGGAGGGGCTTACATCCCGGCCATGAGCGACGAAGCCATCATTGTACGCAATCAAGGCACCATTTTTCTGGGAGGTCCCCCTTTGGTAAAAGCTGCCACCGGGGAAGAAATAAGTGCTGAAGAATTGGGAGGAGGTGATGTACATTCTTCAGTGTCAGGCGTTGTGGACCACATTGCAGAGAATGATCAGGAAGCCATCGATATTTGCAGATCCATATTCGAAACCTTCCGTTTCAATAAACCGCAATTACAAAACAAAGCATACAAAGAACCAATTTATCCGGCCAACGAAATCTATGGTTTAATACAAAAAGACACAAAACAATTGCCTGATATACTGGAAATTATTGCAAGGATTGTTGATGGAAGCGAATTCCAGGAATTTAAGGCAGCGTTTGGAAAAACGCTGATAACCGGTTTTGCACGCATCATGGGATTTCAGGTTGGCATTATAGCCAATAACGGGATCCTATTTTCTGAGTCTGCCTTGAAAGGAACGCATTTCATTGACCTGTGTGACCACCGGAAAGTTCCCCTTGTCTTTTTGCAGAATATTTCAGGATTTATGGTTGGTCGGGAAGCAGAACACGGTGGAATTGCTAAAAATGGTGCAAAAATGGTGCATGCTGTTGCAACAGCATCTGTCCCAAAATTTACAATCATTATTGGTGGATCCTATGGTGCTGGAAATTATGCAATGGCAGGAAGGGCATATGATCCAAATCTGTTGTTTTGCTGGCCCAATGCCAAAATCTCAGTCATGGGAGGAGAGCAGGCTGCCAATGTGCTGGCGATGATTAAAGGAGAACAAATACAGGCAAGCGGCGGTAAATGGGGGAAGGATGAAGAAGAAACATTGAAAAAAGAAATACGTAAAAAATATGAAGATGAAAGCTCGGCTTGTTATAGCACTGCCAGAATCTGGGATGATGGCATAATTGATCCTCAGGATACACGTGAAATTCTCGCCATGGGTTTAGCCATGTCTGGAAACGCATTTAAAGATCAGGTTAGGAGAGGTGTTTATCGAATGTAAGAATGCAGGAATTTAAAAACATACAAACAATTCTGTCAGACGACAAAAAGGTATTGACCATTACCCTGTATCGTCCCGAAGCCCATAATGCGCTTTCGCCATCCATGATTAGCGAATTGATGCAGGTGTTGCGAAGGGCACAGCAGAAATCAGCCATACGAGCAATCGTACTGAAGGGCAGTGGAACTTCTTTTTGTTCCGGAGCAGATTTAAACCGCATGCGGACGGTTGCAAAACGTTATTCATTGACCAACTACTTTGACAGTTTGCGTTTGGGAAGATTATTTCGGACCATGGAAAAATGTCAGATTCCCATTGTTGCCAGGGTACACGGAAATGTTTTCGGAGGGGGAATAGGTTTAATGGCCGCATGCGATCATGTGGTGGTGGATTCTGAGGCTTCGTTTCGTTTTAGTGAAGTGCGATTGGGAATTGCGCCGTCAAACATTTTAAAGTATGTGGTTCAGCGCATTGGCGTATTCAAGGCATATGATTTAATGGTCAGGGCAGCCCAGTTCAAAGCTGACGAAGCCGAAAAAATTGGATTGGCCGATCGTGTTGCACCAGGCAATGAACTTGATGCCACAGTAGAAAAATGGATAGGAGATTTATTAAAAGCAGCGCCAGAAGCTGTTTATGAAATAAAACGCTTGAAGTATCGCGTCTTAAACGGCCGCCTGAGCATGCACAATGCGGCACGCTCTTTAGCAAAATTACGTGCATCGGCCAACGGGCGAGAAGGCTTAAAGGCCTTTTTTGATAAACGACGACCCAAATGGAAAGCTTAAAAGGAGATGAATTTTAAATGACGAAAATATTTATTGCAAACCGTGGCGAGATAGCGCAACGCATACTTCGCACTGCTCATAAGATGGGCTTGAAAGTTGCAGTTCCCGTCAGCAAATCGGATCAAGACCTGAACTACCTTTCCCTGGCGGATACGTGTGTTCCTGTGGACGAGGATTTAACTAAAAGCTTTTTAAACCTTCAGGTGATGGTTGATGCTGCCCTCAAATGTGGTGCTAATGCCGTGCATCCGGGCTATGGTTTTTTATCGGAGAATGCTGAATTTGCGACCATGTGTGCCGCGAACAAACTTATTTGGATCGGCCCTTCTCCTGCGATCATTAAAAAGATGGCAAACAAGGAGGAAGCCTTGTGCCTTGCCAAAGAGTTGGATATCCCTGTTTTGAAAAACTGGTCGGGTTCAGCGGAAAGTCTAAAATCAGTAATTAAAAGGAATGATTTGCCGGTCATCATTAAAGCAAACAACGGTGGTGGTGGCAAAGGCATGCAAATTGTTGAACATATTACTGATCTGAGCAATGCACTTGAAAAGGCAGCAAGAGAAGCCTTAAATCTATTTGGTTCAGGAAGCATTTTTGCTGAACAATACATTTCAAAAGCCAGACACATTGAAGTTCAGGTACTGGGTGATAACTATGGAAATGCTGTTCACCTTTACGAACGTGAATGCTCTGTACAGCGTCGATTTCAGAAAATAATTGAAGAGGCACCGGTCAATAATCTCCCGGAGCTACTGCGGCAGAAGATGTTAGATGCCGCGCTTCGAATCTGCCATTTTGTTGACTATAACAGCGTGGGAACAGTTGAATTCCTTGTGAATGAGAATGACTTCTATTTCTTGGAAATGAATACCCGCATACAGGTTGAACACCCTGTGACAGAAGAAATCACAGGAATTGACCTGATTGAACAACAAATTAAAAGTGCCATGGGTGAAGCACTTTCCATTAGGCAAAATGATGTGACAGTCAATGGTCATGCCCTTGAATGCAGGGTGTATGCGGAAGATGCTGAAAATGGTTTTACTGCCAGTCCCGGAACAATAAGAAGCATTTCTTTGAAAAAACAGCATGGCATCCGGTATGAAACTGCCATAGACAGTCCTCAAGTGCTCTCTTTATCCTATGACGCATTGTTAAGCAAGGTGATTTGCTGGTCTCAGAATCGCAATGAAGCCATCAAAAAGATGGAAAGTGCATTGCGTGAAACCCAATACGCAGGTGTTGTGACTAATTCAACATTTTTAAACCTGATCATGGCATCCAATGCCTTTGTAAAGAATCGTTTCCATACAACCTTGTTGGATGATACCTCCAATGAGTTTTCAAAACAACTTAAAACACTACGTACCGAAATTGAAGCGAATGTGATACCGGGATGCGTTGCCTTACGGAAACCAAATCACCATTCTTCTGGCGAAGAAAATGTGTGGCACCAGATTGGCTTTTGGCGGAACGTGCCTTTCTCCATTTTTATCGATGATCACATTTATAATGTAGCGTTTATAAAAAAAACAGCTTCGGAACTGCGCCTCCGCATAAATAACAAAGAAGTGCATTATGCCGAAATTGAAAATCAGGGGAAAAGCCTTTCTTTTAATCTGGAAAACATACGGTATCATAACATTCATCTTGAATCCGGAGATGCTGATGGGCTTTTTTGTTTTGTAAATGGACTCCGGTTTCTAATAAAACGGCATCAAAATAAACAATCAAATAAGCAAACCGCAAAAAAGCGTGGTTGTCATGAGTTGCGGGCTCAATTGCCCGGAAAGGTCGTTAAGATTAATGTTCATGAAGGTTCAGTGATAAAACGAGGCGAACCATTGTTAATCATGGAATCCATGAAAATTGAAAACAACATTCAGGCCAATACAAATGGAATTGTAACAAAAATAAATATCTCTGAGGGACAACAACTCCAACAGGACGACTTACTATTGATTATTAATCACAACTAAATATTTTAAATGGAAAATTCGAATAAGCATCCACTTATTACAGGACAGCATATTTCTTTTCGGGAAAAAATCAGACAGTTTGCCGAAGAAACCATAAAACCGGAAGCCCAGCATTTGGATAAAGAAGCGCGTTTTTCGGTTGACTTAACACGAAAAATGGGCAAGTTGGGACTATTGGGAATACAAATTCCTCAAACTTATGGCGGACAGGGTTTAGATACACTGTCGTACATCATTGCTGTTGAAGAGCTTGCACGCGTTGATGGGTCTCAGGCAGCAACCATTGCAGCCCATAATTCACTTGGCTTGCATCCGATTTATAAATATGGTACCGAAGAACAAAAGCAATCCTACCTCCCAAAATTGACAAAAGGGGATCACTTGTGGGCTTTTGGTTTAACCGAAGAAAGTGCGGGATCGGACGCAACCGGTGTTAAAACCACAGCACGATTGGATGGTGCCCATTGGCTTGTGAACGGCTCAAAGGTTTTCATTACAAATTCTTCGTCTGAAATGGCTGCAGGAGTCACCATACAGGCTGTCACCGGAGAAAAAGACGGGAAGCCGGAATTGTCTGCAATACTGCTTGATTATGGCATAAAGGGTTTCTCCCGTTCGGTGATCAACGGTAAAATGGTTTGGCGAGCTGCGGATACGGGCAAACTGCATTTTGATAATTGTAAAGTTCCCCAATCCAAACTGCTTGGCGAAAAGGGAAAAGGAGCGCACATAATGTTGGAAACCCTGGACGGAGGGCGCCTGTCAATTGCAGCCATGGGATTGGGACTTGCTCAGGGCGCTTTTGAACTGTCGAAAGCATATGCCGGTAAACGTGTTCAGTTTGGTCGGACCATTTCAAAATTTCAGAGTATTCGCTTTAAACTTGCTGAAATGGATAAGAAGATAGAACTTGCAAGAAACATGCTTTATAATACCTGTTGGCTAAAGGATAACAAGCAACCTTTTGGCAGAGAGGCGGCCATAGCGAAACTTTACTGTTCAGAAGTGGCAAAAGAAGTTGCTGATGAAGCCATTCAGATTCATGGCGCAATTGGCCTTGTCTCGGAGAATGACATTGAACGTTTTTACAGAGATCAACGGATCCTTCAGATTGGAGAAGGCACATCAGAAATACTTAAAATGGTAATTGCTAGGCACAATGGAATTTAACGCAAAAAAACGAAAAAAGGATCATTTGAATCTGGCCATGAAGTCGCAAACTGGCATCCAGATGCTTGACGACAGATTTATTTATGAGCCCTTGTTAAAGGCCCACCCGCTTAAGAGCGAGAATGGCTTTACCTTCCTTGGTAAAAAAATGAACCATCCAATCTGGATATCAAGCATGACAGGTGGAACTGAGTACGCGGGACATATCAACCGCAATCTGGCCAGGGCCTGCGCGGAATTCGGACTGGGAATGGGACTTGGTTCCTGTCGTGTTTTGCTCGAAGACAATGCCTACTTTGATCATTTTGATTTACGAGACATTATTGGCCCTGATCGACCATTTTATGCAAACCTGGGCATTAGTCAGATTGAATACCATCTCAAACACGGTTCTGTTGAAAAGATCATTGAAATGACCGAGCGACTGCGGGTTGACGGGCTGATAATTCATGTGAACCCCATTCAGGAATGGCTTCAACCTGAAGGAGATGAAATCAATGTGGCTCCCCTTGAGACAATCAAAGCATTTTTAGAACAAACAAAAGTAAATACAATTGTAAAGGAAGTGGGACAGGGCATGGGCTATGAAAGCCTCAAGGCCTTGATGAAACTTCCATTGCAAGCCATCGAATTCGGGGCCTTTGGAGGTACCAATTTTGCTAAAATTGAAATGGAACGCAACGATATCCCTCGTCAGGAGTTGCTTGAACCCTTGTGCTACATCGGAAATGATGCTTATGCGATGACCTCTTATGTGAACAGAATTATAAGAGAAGAATCAGATATCCTTTGCAAAGAATTAATCATTTCAGGTGGTATCAAGAGCTATCTTGATGGCTATTTCTACCGTAAAATATGTGCATTGCCCTCTATTTACGGACAGGCTTCCGCTTTCCTAAATCATGCCAGGGAGGAGTATGAACAATTAAAGGAATATGTTGAATCCCACCTTAAGGGTTATTCAATTGCCGAAAATTATCTCAAAATTAATCCAGACTATATCCAGGAATGATCAGCGGATTTCATAAGTTAAATAAAAGCGAAAAAATTAAGACCCTGGCCGACTTGGTTAAGCTCGATCAAAAAGACCGGGAGTTGCTGCAATTGTTTGAAGTAGGGGTCAAAACCTTTCAAAACCGGATTGAATCGTTCAGTGAAAATGTAATCGGAAATTTTCATCTGCCCTATGCGGTCATACCAAATGTGCTTGTTAATGGAAAAACATTTTTTGTTCCTGCTGCAACGGAAGAAAGCTCTGTTATTGCAGCGGCCTCTTCAGCAGCAAAATTCTGGGCACAAAGGGGTGGTTTTTTAAGTAAAGTGATAAACACACATAAAGTTGGAACCATTTATTTTAACTGGAAAGCGCCTGTTTCATTTCTGCAAAAAATATGGGACGATCTGAAAATCCACTTGATGCGTTCAACAGATGAGATTACCTCTGGCATGCGACAACGTGGGGGAGGGATTCTATCCCTTGATTATGAAATGATGCTTCCCATTGAGGATGAGTATAAGCTGACAGTTCTGTTTGACACCCGGGATGCTATGGGTGCTAATTTCATAAACTCCTGCCTGGAGAAAATGGCGAGTGCCTTGTCTGCTTATCTTTTGGAACGCTTTGAAACCATTCAGAAGCCAGATATCACCATGGCCATACTATCAAATCACACACCTGAATGCCTGGTAACATGCAAGGTGGAATGTGATGTTTCTGCCCTGGATGGCGTTATCCCTGACATGTCAGGTGCTGAATTTGCAAATAAGTTTAAGAGGGCAGTAGACATTGCCTGGCATGATCCTTCACGGGCAGTTACACACAACAAAGGAATTATGAACGGCGTCAGTGCCGTTGTAATTGCCACTGCCAATGATTTTAGAGCAGTCGAGGCTGCCGGACATGCATATGCCTTGCAACACGGTCAGTACAGGAGCTTAAGCAAGGTCACTGTTTTGAACGATACCTTTACATTTCAACTAACATTGCCCCTTGCTCTTGGAACAACCGGAGGCTTAACGGGTCTGCACCCCATGGCCGCTTTATCTTTTAAAATTCTGAAACATCCTGATTCATTGGGATTAATGAAAATTATTGCGGCCTGTGGGCTTGCCAGTAACTTCGCAGCCATAAAATCACTTGTTTCAGATGGCATACAAAAAGGGCATATGCGCTTACATCTAAATAATTTATTGCTAAATTTGAATGCTAATGAAAATGAAGTCCTGGCAGTTCATAAGTATTTTAAGGGGAAAAATATCTCCACAGCTGCCGTGAAAAGCTTTCTGGAAAAACACAGGTTGAATCATTAAGCATTCTTCCATTCAAGGTAAGTAAAAAATACTGCTCATGACATCCGATTCGCAACGATTCTATTCAAGAGGTAAATTATTGATCAGTGGGGAGTACCTAGTCCTAAGTGGCGCTCTGGCTTTAGCTGTTCCTGCTGTTTGGGGACAGGAAATGCTCGTTCAGGAAACGGAAGAGCCAAATGTCATTCATTGGAGGACCTATCAGCAGGGAGAGTTGTGGTTTCATGGCACCTACAATACCAAAGACCATGTTTGGCGTAATCAGTCGAACTTTGCAACCGCCAGCTACCTGAAACAATTATTGTTAGCTGTGGATATTTTAAATCCGGATCTGTTTGACGATACACCCGGATTTGAAATAAACTGTAATGTTGAATTTCCCTTTGATTGGGGATTAGGAAGCAGTGCAACCTTGATATTAAACCTGTCAAAATGGGCTGACATCGATCCTTATGCAATCAACGAAAAAGTAAGCAAAGGGTCTGGGTACGACATAGCCACTGCGAATGCGCAAACACCAATCTTATATAGACTAACACAGTTGGGCAGAGCCGTTGAAACGGTCAATTTTTATCCTTATTTTTCAGATCATCTATATTTCGTCTATCTTGGGGAAAAGCAGGATACAGAGAAGTCACTTGTGAGTTTTATCAACAATGACCGATCCACAAGCGTCCAGATTGAACAAATATCCAATATTTCACAAGAAATTGCTGAAGGCAGGTCCTTGATTAATTGTATGGATAACCTTCGCTTGCATGAAAGAATTCTATCATCAGTTCTTGGCGTTGAAACAGTGCAAAAAAGATTATTTCCTGATTTCGATGGCGTTGTAAAATCTCTGGGAGCCTGGGGAGGTGACTTTGTGCTTGCCGTTTCCAAACTTCCTAAAGAAAAAATAATCACTTATTTCATGGAAAATGGATATGGAACAATTCTTTCCTATGATGAAATGGTTCTAAAAGGATAAATTCTGTTTTTCTCATTGTGGAATCCAGGGTAATTTTGGTTATTTTTGAAATTAAAACGATCTATCGTGGGACGACGGGAACAGAAAACAAAAACCAGGGGTTCATCTGGTCAACATAAAAAAGAAGGTGAAGAGTTTTTATCTAACAACAGACGTAAACCCAATGTGAAAGTAACTGCATCTGGCTTACAATACATGCTTGTTGAAAAAGGGAGTGGAGCCATTCCGGATGAAAACAGTACCGTTGAGATGCACCATCGTATTTTATTACTCAATGGCTCAGTTCTGGCAGATACTTATAAATCAAACACACCAGTTATAGAGCAATTTAGCGAGTTGATCGAAGGAGTGCAGGAAGGATTGATGCTGATGAATGAAGGTGCAAGGTATAAATTCTGGGTACCATCAGATCTTGCCTGGGGACGCAAAGGAACATCCAATAAAATTCCGCCAAATGCTGTTTTGTTTTTCGATATACGCTTGATCAAAGTCAGTTAATATTTTACAGATAGGAGATTAATATTTGTATTTTTTTTCGTTCGTAAAATAGTTTTAAAAAGGTTTGAATAGTGCGCTGTCTTTTTTGTATCTTACATGTGATGTTAAAACTTAGAAGACTCATAATTATTCTTGTTAATCTGATCATTCCCTACGTTGCGCTTTATACAGGGGAACTGATCAGAAGCGAAGGGTACATAGAAATGCCGGATCTTTTCCTGTATGCCGTTGTAATAGTGGTCTTTCTAAATCAAATCTACCGTGTCTATCGTCAAATACGATTAATATACATTCAGGACCGGGTCATTGATTTAGGATTCAACTTTCAGGCTTTGTTTCTTCACGTACTTGTTGCCGGATTGTTTCTGTTTTTTGCGACCATAAAAGAAGATGAATACGGCGATTCCGTAATTAATATTTATCACATGATTTCACTGTTTATCTTCCTGAACGGAATCATTACAGGTGATCAAAATATTATTCTTAACAAAACCAATATTTTTTTCAATTTTCTAAAACGAACGCGGGTTGATAAAAAAAGCATCATCGCCATTTACACTGAATTAGGTTTTCTTGTGATTGAAACTGACAAAGGCATACAAAAGCTTCAACTACGAAACTACGAAAAGCTTGTTAAGCAGAACTTCGAAAGAATCAGGTCTTCCATCTTTGAAATCCATTTACCTGCTTAAATCAGCACACACTAAAATGCTGTCGTTCCTTGCATACACATGTTTGTTTGCAAAAGCTGGATGACTCCAGGTAACGCCTGTTCCACTTCTGTTTAACTGTTCTGTTGTCGGTTCAATGAGTTTTGAGCGACTGATTTCCTTAAACCCTTGTTTCGAAAGTTGAGTAATCAGAACTTCCCCCTGTTCATTAAACATCCATGTGTTAAGCCCGTTTTGCACAAAATGGATATTTGCCCATCTGTTTCTTAAAACAGCCGTTTGATCCTCCCAGATTCGATTGCCATTGGCTAAGTCAAGACACCTTAATTCTCCATAGCTGTCAACACCGAATATGCATTCGTCCATAATTATTGGTGTGTTCATGCAACAATGTAAGGCGTCGGTATTCCTTTCATTTTTTCCGGATCGTTGCCAAAGCGTTGTGGCAGCTGTGCCTGACTTTGACATTTCGATGAGAAGAGATCCATTGAAAAAACTACTTACAAAAACCTTACTGCCATAAATCACAGGTGTTGAAATGGCCATTTGAGATCGCTGCTTAAACGGGATCTTCCAGTATAATTCACCATTACCCGGATTTAAGCCATTTACATGTTCGCCAGTCCAGACAATAAGAATTTCCTTATCCTGCTGTTTTGTAATCACCGGTGACGCATAAGAAATAGGGTCGCTTAAGTTTCGCCACACTTCGTGGCCGGTGTTTTTATCCAGCGCAATGACCGAGGCGTTGCCTTCGCCTCCTATTTGTAAAATAAGTAGGTCATTCCATAGCAAAGGGCTTGCTGCAATTCCCCAGATAGGCATATCAATTAACAGCGATGAGTTTAAATCAGATTTCCATAAAACGGTTCCGGTATTTGCATCCAAACAATGCAAATGCCCTTTGGCACCCAGTGCATAGGCTCTGTTGTTTTCAATTACAACAGATGCTCTTGGCCCCGCAGGATAGCCAATTCTTTCATACGTACATGCATACTTCAACGTCCAAATATTTATACCTGTATAAGCATCGAAACAAAGCACCCGTTCTGTTTTGTGATCTTTCAGATAGTCCATAAGATAGACCTTCCCCTTTGCAACCGTGGGACCACTGTATCCGGAGCCAATCTTAGCCTTCCATTGCAAAGGTATCACCGAATCTTCAAATGCCTCAATAATTTCCTTTTCAGACCACCTTCCGGTTCTGTTCTCACCACGCCAGTCCGGCCAGTCTTCGGCCATCAATGAGTAGCTCAACAGCAACAGGAGCAAAAACATCATACGCATTTTATTCATTTTCAGTATGAATTAAGCGTTAAGGTAAATGTAGATCCTTTCCCTATCTCAGATTCAACGCCCATTTCTCCATCCATTAGTTCTGCAAGAAGTTTACAAATTGCAAGTCCCAGGCCTGCACCATTGCTCAATGCATCCAACTGTCGGAAACGGTCAAATACTTTTAACAGATCATCTTTATCAATCCCTTTTCCTTCATCCTTCACCCAAAACTGTAACTGCCCTTTCGTGGTTAATCCACACCCCAGTACCACAGTTCCTTTTTCACTGTATTTCAGTGCATTGGAAAGCATGTTTGTTAAGATTTGCTTGACACGTATGATATCAATCTCAAGATCTGTCATATAATCAGGAAGCTGATTGTCAAGCTTTAGTTCAATATTTTCAGGACAAAGCGCCATGAAATTATCGAAGGTATCGCTCAAAATGGGGTTAATGCGTTTTATTTTATTCTTCTTTATTTCAACAGATCCGGCTTCTATTTTTGAAATTTCAATAATATCGTTGATTAGTCGGAGCAAAATATTGTTCTGCCGCAAAATGATTCCGGCAAATTGCTTTTTCTCCTCAGGGGAAATATCCTCAGCAGATAACATTTCAGAAAAACCCAAAATAGAATTCAATGGTGTTCTAATTTCGTGACTCATATTTGCTAAAAAAGCCGATTTCAGTCGCTCGCTCTCTTCTGCCTTATTTTTTGCTTTAATTAATTCGGCAGTTTTTAAGGTAACCTGTTGTTTCAATAAATATATGAATATAACCCCAAAAATCAAGATGATCCCCAGAATACCAAGCACTACTTTCAGGATAAACGGGAAAACAAACCGTTCCGAATTTAAGTCAATATTATATTTCTTGTAAAGCGTATTGTAGATGGATTCCGTGTCGTTCATGTAAACTTCAAAGCGCTTGTTTAATCGACTTCTGATTTCAGTTGTGCCATGTTTCGAAAATGCAACACTGACGCTGGTGGGGTTATATACGAGTCCACAGCTCTTAATCGTTTTTGTATATTCATTCAGAAACTGAGCCGGAGGACCAGCCATCGCATCAATATCTCCACGTTCTAATGCGTCAAGTGCATTTGTGTGCCCGGTGAAATAAACAGGCACATAATCAACGTTGAAATCTTTTATAAACTCTACAAATCCCCTGGCATTATTATCGTTTTGAATCAATCCGATGCGCTTATTACGCAGGTCATTGATTGAATTAAACAAAAACTTTTTATCGATAAATAGCTCACTCCACATTGTATGTAGTGCAAAATCAAGAAAATCAACAATTTCTCGTCTTTCTTTGGTGATTTGTACAGAAGGTAAAACATCAATGTCCCCATCCAGCAACATTTGAAACAAATCAGACCATGTACCTTCGATCCATTCAAAATCTATTTGTTCATCATTAAGGGCTTGCTGTAGCACTTCAACCGCAAAGCCAACAGGTTTTCCTGCCTTGTCTTTTGCAACAAACCCGGGAACAATAGGCAGGCCCACTTTAATAACTTCCTTATCAGATAAACCGTTTGCCACTGCATTCGTCTGAGCAAAAGAATGACAACTACCAAAAAGCAACAAAAAGATGATTAAATACCGTAAAATAACATATTGCATTAATATTGATTTTTTCATTACAAAAACACTGATTGCTAATGGTTTATAACAATAAATAAGATTAAACGTTTACTTTTGTTGAAGAATTCTTCAGTTTCAGCTGTAAATAAAAGTAAAATTTAATTCTAAAAAGAAAAAAATGTCAAACTATCTTGTTTTAGATCCTGCTAAATATGGCTTAAACAAGCGATTGAAAATTTATAAAAACAGTGATGAGCATCTGATCATTGAAAAAGTCATAAAGAGCAGAATCATCCAAAAAGATGCACAAAAGATTATCGATATTGCCAAACAACTAAGCTTACACATACCGCAGGCCAAAATAACCTTACGATGCAGAAACAACATTTGTTCCAAATCTGTAAAATTACTGGCTGATTCCAATATCGATCTGGAATTTACGAATTAAGATGCATGCTGCTTCAGGTATCCAGATACCGCATTAAACCATCAAAGCGTTCCTGTAATATTTCATCTAGTTTTCCATCATTCATATGCCATGT
>JBFHER010000030.1:0-22053 GCA_041584055.1 Bacteroidales bacterium | reverse complement strand
GACCTGTTAATCTAAAATGCTACTTTGCGTTTACTAATAAATATACAGCCTATCTTTTTGAAAAATATTGAAAGTCAGGATCTGGAAGAGCATTTGCCTTACGACATTTTAATCTTGAATAAACACCGGCATATCAGTACGAAGGCGGGCTTTTTTTTTATATATCTAACCTGCTGCAAATAATGAGTTGCGGGCTACGGCGGACAAGTCCGCCAATGTTTCTTCTTTGAAGCATCGTGTGATTAAAAACATCATCAATTATAAAAACATCAGACCTGTAAAACTAAAATGCTACTTTGCGTTTACTGATAAATATACAGCCTATCTTTTTGAAAAATATTGAAAGTCAGGATCTGGAAGAGCATTTGCCTTAAGACATTTTAATCTTGAATAAACACTGGTATATCAGTACGAAGGCGGGCTTTTTTTTTATATCTAACGTGCTGCGAATAATGAATTGCGGCTACGGCGGACAAGTCCGCCCAAATGTGATACTCGTCCAATAGAGTGTGTCTTTTGGAAAAACGAAAGGTTTTCAACAAATTAACAATTCATAACCACAATCATTGTTAAAAGTGATAATGTATTGGCACAATAACAATATGAATCGGGATTGAGAGAGGACGACGATAAAAGAAACCTTGAAAGTTATAATGACCCGAGGCGTGAGTCAGATTAGGATTTGTGCTTCGCGTTTCGTTTAACAAAAAGAGTATCTACGCAGAAATCTCCTTTGATCCGAGGTCAAGAGTCCTGATAGGAAATTGATACGATCCGCAATATTGTTATCTGATCCAATTTTTTTTTAAATCTACTTACTGGATAGGATTAGAATGCTTCATGGAGATTAAACAAGTCTATAATACCATCACGTTTTTTATCCCAGTTTGCATGATAAATTTCTTCAAGGGCGATTTCAAAAAGAGTTTGATTATTGTACAACTCGGTATACAAAAACCACTTAACTTTTAGATTTTTTCTCTCAAAATTTAAACGCATAAAATTTCCATTCTCTATATATTCAATAACATTTTCCAAAACCCTTTTATATAATCTCTCCTTTGAACGGAAATAGTAATGAATCATTGATTTGCTAACATTTGCATTTACAGCAATCTGCTGGAGTTTGGTTCCATGAAAACCATATCGAAGAAAGGTATCCAGTGCGGATTTTAAAATTTTTTGCTCGACAGCTGAACCCATTATAACATTTCTTTTATTAAAAACTTAATTTTTCTGTCATTAGTCCAAACCGTAGCATATCTCGCCGGTGGTTGAAATAAATGTTATAATAATCAGTACCATGAAAATAGAGTACAAAAAGACCAATATCCTCAAGAAATTTTGGATGATAGTAAAACGTCAGTCTAAGATTCAGCCTTTCTGAAGAGAACGCTTTCAGATGATTGTAATCTCCAAACATCCAGGTCGTTTCTGCTTTAATTGAAATACTTGGCTTTTGGGAATGCTGTTGATTTTTATCTGATGCGAGTTTAAAAATTGAGAATGAGTTATGCCAGCGATACTGACTGTATATACCCTCCAATTCTTCTTGAATAAAACCTTTGGGATGAATTTCAAATGAGGTCTTAAAAAACTGAAGCGCATTAAACCGATTATTAATATTGGTTTTAATAAACCCATACTCTAAAAAATTAGTGGCAAAACTTCCCGATTTCAGGTTTAAGCTTCCATCTTCCAGAAAAAAATCACCATCCTGTCCATTGGAATGATGCGCAATACGGCCGTAAACACTTAAATTCTGCGAATTTACTTTTTCGTTTAACAAATAAAAGACGGTAAGTTGTGGCAAGTAACTGGGTGTTCGCACCGGAAACGATTCTTCCCGATACATTCGAATTATAATTTGTGGCGTTAGAACTCCCATTAAGCGGGAGTTCTTGCTTTGCCTTAAGTAAAAATTCGGTTTCACATTTCCTTCAAACCAAAGGGGTTCAATATTTCCAATATCGCTTGGAAAGGTGATGTAACTGTTGCCCTGATTTACCTGTGATATTAAAGGCAAATCATTCTTTTGAGTTGTTTTATCTTCCTGACATTGTGCTGAAAATGTCCACACAACGATTATCAACATTAAAAGATGTACTTTTCTCATTTTTACAGATGTATTATTTCACGCCTATTTTGTTGGCTGGCAAATCATTTCATGTTTCTTTTATCAATTTTTTCCTTTATTGAATCGACTACATAGTAAACTAACGGCACTAAAAATACGGTCAGTATTAAAGAAGAAAGCAATCCGCCAATAATTACCCACGCCAGTCCATTTTTCCATTCGCTAGCTGTTCCCTGAGCAAGCGCAATGGGTAACATCCCAATTGCCATCGCCAGTGTTGTCATTAAAATAGGACGCATCCGTTCTTTCCCTGCAATAATCAGCGCTTCTCTAAAGTGTTTTCCTTGTGCCTTTAATTGGTTGGTAAAATCAACAATCAAAATAGCATTCTTTGTTACCAATCCCATCAACATTATCAACCCTAAAAGTGCAAATAAAGTAATATTATTAGACGAAAGATTCAAGGCCAGAAATGCACCAATTGCAGACACCGGAATTCCAAACAATGCCACAAACGGATAAATAAAACTATCGTACAAGGCCACCATAATCAGGTAGATAAGAATAAACGAAATCAGCAAAACAGAGCCAAGTGCGCCAAAACTGTCATTTTGTGTTTTAATGTCGGCACCCCATGAAAGTTTTACATTTTCAGGCAACGGCTGGGCATCAAGATATGCAATTACCTCATCGGCCAATGTTCCTGAAGGTCTTCCGAACGATTCAGCAGTTAGCGTCACAGAGGCTTGCCTATCGAGCCGTTCGAGCAGTGATGGTGAATTATCCTGAACAACTTCTGCAAACTGTGAAATCTCAACTGGCAGATTCATTGGATTTACGATGGTGAGATGTTGAACATCTTCGAAGTTTTTACGGTTAAAATCGTCAAGCCAGATGCGCACCGGATATTCGGTGCCATTTTCTGTTAGTGAAGCATCTTCGTTGCCACTAAAAGCAATGCGTAAATTCAAACCAACGTACGCAGTATTTAGTCCCAGTCGCTGCATTTTATCCTTCTCTGGAATCACCTTGTACTCCGGATTTCCTTCAACAACAGAAAGTTGCACATTATCGGCTCCGGGGATTTGCTCAATAACTGCTTGTAGTTCCTCTGATACGTTCATAACTTCATCGAGATTTCCACCGCTTAACGTGATCTTTATTGGCGCCGATTTAGGTAACAAACCAATCACAGCCATGGAAAAATTAACACCTGCAAATTCCGATTCCAGCTCGTTACGTAGCAATTTCATAAATGCCTCGGTTTTTATAGTCCGCTCACCTTCGGGCTTTAACTGTACTGTAAATTCTGATTTATTGGCCGATCCAACACCCAAACTACCAATTCCGGTACTGGGCCCGGCAATATTGCTGAAAAGAGTAGCTACTTCATTGTGCTGAAGAATGTAGTTTTCAATTTGTTGCGAAACAATATTATTCTGCTGTACAGTAATCGTTTTGTCGTATTCAAGGTTTAAACGGAATTTTCCCTGGTCTCCGGTTGACATCATTTCTTTTCCGATGATTCCCATTTTCATCATCCCTCCGGTAAAAACCAACAAGGCAAGAACAATTCCTGTAAATATAATTTTATGGCACAAAACCCATTTTAACAACGAGCCATACCATTGAATGAATGACTGAAGTTGGACTTCAAACCAAAGTAAAAAACGATTAAAAATGTTCGTTGGTTTTAAATCTTCTTTTTTCCCTATTCGCGATGCCAGCCATGGTGTTAAGGTGAAACCGACCAGCAAACTGGTAAGGGTTGAGGTAATTACAACTACCGCAAACTGCTTAAGCATATCAGCAATAAAAACCTGTAAAAACAAAATGGGAAGAAAAACCACAACATCGACCAGGGTAATGGAGAGTGCTGAAAAACCAATTTCCATTCGACCATCCATCGCAGCGGTTCTCTTTTCTTTACCCTTGTCCAGATGTCGCTGTATATTTTCGAGTACCACAATGGCATCATCCACTAATATTCCAATAATCAGCGACATGGCCAGCAAGGTCATTAAGTTTAAAGTGTAGCCCAATAGCCACATCACTGCAAAAGCAGTTACCAGCGAAGTTGGGATTGAAATAAGTACTATTAACGAATTCCGGTAACTCCTCAGAAACAGCAACATCACGATTGACACCAAAATAACAGCCAGAATTAAATCGTGAACCACCGATTCTACTGCGGCAATCGTATTGTCAGTTGAATCATCGGCAATAACAAATTTCACACCAGCTTCCGGGTTTTGCTCCTCAATATATTGTAGTTTTTCGCGGACCAATTCCGAAACATCCACAGCATTGGCATCGCCTTGTTTTTTAAGTAACAAACCGATTCCACTCTTGCCGTTATAACGGCTGACCGAAATAATCTCTTTTACACCGTCGGTTACTGTGGCCACATCTTTAACATAAACCGGACTTCCGGGGAAAGGCATGGCAACTTGCACATTCATAATATCGCTTATCGAAGCAAACTTCCCTGTTAATCGAACTGAATTATTCTCCTTTTCAGACTGCACTTTTCCTGCCGGCACATCCACGCCGGAGCGGTTGATCCATTCAACCACCTGCAAAAGTGAAACACGGTAAAGTCTAAGCTTATTCTGATCTACTTTTACCTGTATTTCACGCTCTTCACCACCCAAAAGTGTAATTTCTGCCACCCCTTTTAACTGCTGGATTTGTGGCAGAAAATCGTCTTTCATTTTCTGATAAAACTCTGTTTCGGGCAAATTACTTGTCGCACTGATCGAAATAATGGGCAAATCGTTTGGCGAAACTTTGCTCATTACCGGACTCTGAATGTCGGCTGGCAAATCTTTACGAATATTATCGATATAACGTTGCGCATCCTGCATAGCATTGTCAACATTGGTTCCGTATTTCAGATTGGCAATTATAACCGAAGCGTTGGGCATCGACTTGGTTTCTAAAAAATCGACTCCTTCAAGATTTGAAAGGGCATCTTCTATTATTCGTGAGACCGAAGTTTCTACTTCTTGTGGTTCGGCGCCTGGGTACATGGTTTTTATTACGACCACCGGCTGGTTAAAATCGGGCAATAATTCATAGCTTAGATTTTTGTAGCCAATAATCCCTAGAAGTGCAAACACACTAAAAAGAACGATAATGAGCGATGGCCGTTTTATTGAGATTTCTGTAATATTCATTTTATTTTTTATTTAAGAATTACATTGGCACCATCAAATAGATTGATAAAACCGTTGATCACAATTTTATCTTCTTCATTTAAACCATTTGCTACCACAACTTTATTTTCAATTCGTTCCGAAATTGAAATGTTTGTCAAAATGGCTTTCCCATTTTCTATACAATAAACTTTTGGTTGAATGGTTGTTCCCACCAGCGCCGATGCCGGAATCATAATTTGTGGCGTGTCGCTGTCGCTTTTCAAGTTCACCTTCCCGAACATTCCAGATTTAATTTTTAAATCACCAGTATTAATAACTTCTAATTGAACCGGATAACTGTTGCCCATATTTGCTTTGCTTCCAACCAGTGTTGTCTTTCCACTTAGCAACATGGTTGGATAAACATCAGCGGAAAGCGAATAAATTTGCCCTTCCTTAAATTTGGATATATTGTTTTCAGAAACATGTACCGAGAATTTTAGTTTCGAAATATCAGTGATCTGAAGCAGTGGCATTCCGGGAGCAGCAAAAGCTCCTTCTTCGGTCATTTTTGCAGTAATAATTCCACGAAAGGGTGCGCGAACTGTTGTTTTGTTAATTTGCTCCTGAATGGTAGCCTTTTGCACTTTTGCCGATTTTAATCCCAGTTCCGCTTTTTCCAACTGAACACCTTGAACTGCGTCGGCTTTTACTAAAACTGTAAACCTTTTAACATCAGCTTCCAGCCCTTCAATTTGTAATTCAATGGTTTGCAACTGAAGTTTCAGCAACGCATTATCGAGCTGAACCAAAACTTGTCCTTTTTGTACGAAACTGCCTAAATCAACGGGCACTGAAACAACTTTCCCCTGAATATCAGCGCTTATCTTGCTTTCTTTATTCGGTTCAAAATTTCCAGAATAAACAAACTCATTTTCCAATTGCTCTGATTTTATAGAAAATGCTTGAACAGCGATTGGTTTTTCCTTATCGTATTGAAATACTCTGCTTTGAACGGTCTCCTGATTACTTTTCAACTTATAAACTGTTAAAACAACAATAACCAGTGCCAGAGCGATATAAACAATCTTTTTTAACATGATTCTAATTTTTAATATTGTTGTGAAATATTTCCTGTAAGTTTTTTCAATTCCAAATCTGCTTTCAGATATGCGATTATTGCATTCACCTGGCTCTGCTGGGCGTCACGAAGTGCATAATCGGCCATTAAGATTTCTGTGAGATTTGCAGTTCCCTCCTTTTGCTGCAAAATAACTTCATCATAAACCGTTCTGGCTAGATCTATCTGACGTGTGGTGTTTTTGATGGTTTGCTCTGTAACCAACCTTGTGCTTGTGGCATTATAAATAAGCATGCTATTTTGGTCTGTCACATTTTCAATTTGTAGTTTGCTGTTTTGTAATTCTATTTTCTTTTGTTTGATTTTTCGTTTGGTAACCGTGCCGTTAAAAATTGGCACTGAAACTTGCAAACCCGCAAAACTGGTCGGAAAGAATTTAAGGAAATCGTTGGGTTTTTCATCATAACCAAATCCAATTTGACCGTAACTTCCGTACAAAGAAACAGTGGGCAAACGAGAATTTCTCAAGGTGCCAAGTTCACTGTATAGCAGTTTGTTTTGTGCATCAGCAATGTGCACATCCACAGGTTGATTTATCTGATAATCATCTGCGGATTTGCTTAAAATTTCGCTTTCAATATTGAGATTCTGTTGTAATGAAACCCCCATTGAAAATTTAAGGGCATTCAACACCTGCTGCAGATTGCTTTTAATCAACTGGCTTTGCGTTAATAATTGTTCCATCTGCAATGCTATTCTTGAAACATCACTTTTTTTAACCATATGTTGCTCATAAAGTAATTCTATGTTTTCATACAGTTTTTTTGTGTTCTCTAAATTGCCTTCCATAAACTGTTGCTGATGTGCTAATATTTGAGCGTTGTAATAAAGGTTCGAGATTTCAAAAAAGACTTGTTCTTCAGTTTTTTTATACTGAAGTTCGCTTAAATCGGAAGCAATTTTTGTCGTACGAATGGCCCCATAAACCTGAGAATTATACAGAGGAACTGCCATTTGAATGGTAGTACTGATAGTGTGCGGCACTCCCATTTGGATTTCTTTGAATTGCCCAACCGGACCACCAAAAGCAGATTGCGGCATAAGTTGATACGGTAAATCAATAAAATATTTATAATCTGCATTCAGGTTTGCTTTCGGAAGTAAATTTGCTTTTGCTTCCCGCTGCCTTTCGGAGACGAGTTCTGTGTTGTTTTTACTCATTTGCAGATTTTTATTATGAACCAGTGCCGTATCAATACACTGCTGCAAGGTCCAAGTTTGGGCTTGACCTGAATGGGTGGAATAAACAAGGAGCCCCAGTGTAAATATCCACAACTTCAGTATGTGAACGTTCACCAACTTTTTGTCTGAAATTTTTTTAGTTTCCATTTTTGTTTTAATCGCTAATAATTTTCAATGTTTTTAATTCAAGTACCATATCATTCAGACGTTTTTCATCTTTCATAAAGAGCCTGAAGCCAGCTAAAATCTTTCTTACCAAAAATTCGGTGGGTTCGTTTGTTTTAAAAGTATTTTGTTTCTTTCCATAATTAATAATATCCGCCAGATTAACTTCTGCAACGCTTTTAATGCGAAAAATTGTTTGTTTAACACGATCATCTCTTTTCGTCAAACGTTTATCGAAAACCAGCGAGAGATAATGCGGTTTTTGCAGGAACATAAAATACAGACCTTTAAACAGGATTTTAAGTTCCGTTTCCGGATTTACCTTTTGTGTTTTCATTTCCTTTACGAATTCATTAAAATCAGCCTCAAATGCATACAGCAACATTAAAATAATATCTTCATCTTTTGTAAGTTGATTGTGAAGCTGACTCTCCTTAACCCTTAGTTCTTTTGACAGATTTTGAACGGTAAGTGCTTCCAATCCCCTATTGAGAAGAATACCGGCAGCTTTATTAACAATGGTCGTATTGCTTGTCTTCATTATTTCTACCTACGTTAATTAATATTCACTAACTATCGCATTAAATTTTTTTTTGACTTATAACAACCTGGTCTGAGTTGTTGGACGTGGAGCTTTAACTACCAGGATCCGTGCAACATTAATCGAGTTATTATAAATGCAGTGCACAATTCCTTTTGGACTTTCCACCAAACTATCGGCTTGCACCAATACTTTTTCTTTTCCAACAAGTATTTCCGGAGTCCCCTCCAAAATATAGAAAAATACATCTACGGGGGTGATGTGTTGCTTTAGAGCCTCACCTGGGCGCAAAGAAATGTGCATGGCTTGAGCCGAATCATTTTCATACAATTTTCTAACATCCACTTTGTGTGGTGTTTGCTCCATATTCAGGTCTGTTAGTTTTTGAATTTTCATCTCTTATCGTTTTTTTGATTTTAATTTTGAATCAATATTTTAATTGAATTTGATAGTTCATTGCCTTTTTTTATAAGGTTGAATGAATTGTTCGACATTTGCCATTGCTTTACAAATAGGCGAAGCGTTCCCATAACTACCACTGATAAATGGGAAGGCTGAATATCAGCTCTGATTTCACCTTTTTCCTGACCGGATGTAATTATTTGAGTCAGTGCATCAAAGTTATTGTTCATAATTTCCGATACCTTTTCAACCAAAATAGCTTCGTTTCTGAATAATTCTTCTGAAAATATAACGGCAACCAACGATGGTGAGGTGCTAAAAATTTTAAATTGATTGAGAAATAAATTATTAATTTTTAAAATTGAATTTCCCTCTGTAGAAAGTTCCGATAAAAAAAGATGCTCGCTATTCTCCTTAAAATAATTTAAGATGGCCACAAGAATCTGAACCTTATTTTCGTAATGCCGATAAATTGCAGCTTCCGAGAATCCTATTTTTTTTGCAAGGTTCTTTATTGTGAGTCCCTGAATTCCACTTTCAGCAATTAATTCAAGTGAAACTTCTATGATCTGTTTTTGTCTTTCCGACATTTCTAAAGCCATTTTCTAATTTTTAAATTAAGTTAGTGTGTATTCACTAACAAATGTATGTCTATTATTCTGAATTTTCCAAATAATTTTAAATTATTTACAAAAAAAACTTATTTTAGTTCCTAAATACTTAAAACGGATCACCCTAAATTTCTGTAGAAACACTCTTATTAATAGGTTATGCGAAGTACAAATCCTGAACGGATTCGGGACAAATATTTCAACCATCTACCGGGAAGCAGAAGTCCCGCATACCATACGATCCTTTCCCTGCAAATCTTTTCTAATGCTCACATTTTCATAGTCGTACTGTAGCATAAGATCATTGATCTGTTCAGACAGGTTTTCGTTTATCTCTAAATATAAACGTCCCCCTTTTTTTAGATGATTTTGTGAAAAATTCAATATCGCGCGATAAAAAAGAAGTGGATCCTCATCTTCAACGAACAATGCCAGATGGGGTTCATATTTTAAGACATTGTCATCCATCCACTGTTTTTCTGATTGTCGCACATAAGGAGGATTGCTGACAATCACATCAAAAACAGCTGCATTCTTATTCGCCTTTGATAAGATATCGCATTGAAAGAAATTCACCAGTAATTTATTGCGCATCCCATTCTCCCGTGCTACGTGCAGGGCTTTCTCGGAAACATCACAGGCCGAAACCTGTGCCTCAGGAAAATATTTTTTCAATGCCAAAGGGATGCAACCCGAGCCCGTACCTATGTCCAGAATTCGCAGGGATGCATGGTCTGTTTCATCACGAATAACCGTTACAATCTCTTCTGTTTCAGGTCTTGGTATCAGCACATCCGGCGTGACTTTTATCTGTAAACCACAGAATTCTGTTTCTCCAAGGATGTATTGTATTGGTTCCTTATTCTGCAAACGTTTAACAATTTCCTTAACCTTGTCAGTCTCTTCCTCTGACAAGATCTCATTCTTATTCAGGGCAATGTCCATTCTTGAATACCCACGCAGATGGTCCAGAATCCAATGAATATAAGCATCAATCTCGCTTTCAGGAAAAATTCCTTTTAAAGATTCCTTTATGTTATTGATGTTTTTTTCCATAGTTTTGCAAAGTTAACAAAAGGGTACAAAGTGACATCATGATTGAACATGAGAAATACATGAGGCGTTGCCTCGAGATTGCACGACACGGGAAAGGAAATGTTTCTCCCAACCCCATGGTGGGATCTGTTATCGTTCATGCTCAGAAGATCATTTCTGAAGGTTATCATCAACAGTACGGCGGACCCCATGCGGAAGTGAATGCCATTAATGGTGTTCAAAATCAACAACTTCTTCGGGAAAGCACCTTGTATGTGAACCTGGAACCCTGCGCTCATTTTGGAAAAACACCCCCCTGTTCAGACTTGATCATCGAAAAGCAAATTCCACGGGTGGTGATTGGATGTGTGGATTCCTTCTCCCAGGTAGCGGGAAAAGGAATAGAACGAATGAGGAAGGCTGGCATTGAGGTTATTGTGGATGTGTTGGAAAGAGAAAGTCGCTGGTTAAACCGCCGTTTCTTCACATTTCACGAACAAAAACGCCCATATATTATTCTGAAATGGGCAGAAACACTGGATGGTTTCATTGACCGCGACAGACAAAAAGTGATCAGCAAACCCATTTGGATTACAAACGACACATGCCGTACACTGGTACACAAACAGCGCGCGACAGAAGATGCAGTGATGGTTGGTACCAACACTGCAGAAAACGATAACCCGTTCTTAAACATCCGAAAATGGCATGGCCAGGATCCCTTGCGGGTTGTTCCCGACCGCAATTTAAGATTAAGCAACAGATTGCATATCTTCAACGGGTCACAACCAACACTCATTTTTACAGAGGGCGAAAAAGGGGATCGAAAGAATCTTGAATACATACATATTGATTTTTCTGCGGATTCAGAGCAACAGTTTCTTGAAGAACTTCATCGCAGGGGCATCCTTTCGGTGATTATTGAAGGTGGTAGTAAGCTTCTCCAAAATTTTATTCGCTTGAAACTATGGGATGAAGCGTGGCGATTCATTGGCAATGCAACCTTCGAAAAAGGCGTGAGAGCTCCCTTGATTTCTGGAGATTTGTTAAGCCAACAAGACATCGACAAAGCCCGACTACTTGTTTATAAATCCAAAAACATGTATTTTTAGAGGTTTCACAACTTCAGACACATGCTTGAGAACCTTAATTTACCGGATGTTGTCATCAGCATTTTACACAATCTATATTGGTTGACTGTCTTCAGTGTAGCAATAATCATCCTGCTTGAAAACAGAAATCCCGTTAAAACATTGTCCTGGATCCTGGTTTTAATATTATTGCCGATTGGAGGACTCATCCTCTACATCTTTTTTGGACAGAATTACAGAAAGGATAAAATTATTTCGAGAAAGAGTATACATCAGGTAGAAACCATCAATGGGTACTACGACACATTGAAAGATCGTTTTTCTATTGACACCATATCGCTTCCCGGCAAAACCCAACATGTGAAAGAACTCATCTCATTGCTTTTTAAAAATAACCATGCGCTTTATTCCGATGACAATGATGTTAAAATCCTTGAGGGCGGAGAGGAAAAATTCGCACATCTGTTTGAAGATCTGAAACAGGCAAACAGTTACATTCACCTTGAATATTACATCTTTACCGAAGATAAGATTGGAACACAGCTACTGAACATTCTGGCGCAAAAGGCCCGGGAAGGGGTGATTGTACGTATGATTGTTGATGATGTGGGCAGTTGGCATTTAAAAAATCCATTTTATCGAAAAGTTCGAAAAATGGGAATTGAAATTTATCCTTTTCTGGAGGTTCGTTTTCCCTATTTTACAAGCAAGATAAACTACCGAAATCATCGTAAAATCGTTGTGATTGACGGATTAAAAGGTTATGTGGGAGGCATTAATGTAGCAGATCGTTACATCGAAGGAGTCAAAGATCTGGGACCATGGCGGGATCTTCATTTGCGCATGGAAGGCAGCGCTGTAAATAACTTGCAGAGTATATTTATTTTAGACTGGTTTTTTGTAAGTCAGCAGCGCATCACCGACAAGGCTTATTTCCCACAACATCCGGAGAAAGAAGGTGTTCGGTGTCAGATTGCATGGAGTAGTCCGGATTCAGACTGGAAGACAATTGAGCAGGCCTTCTTCAGAATCATCACCACAGCCAGAAAGTATGTGTTTATTGAATCACCCTATTTTTTACCCACAGAAAGCCTGATGATGGCACTTAAAACAGCCGCTTTAAGTGGGATTGATGTCAAAATTATTATCCCGGGTAAATCGGATGCTTACATGACTGCTGCGTCGTCCCGGTCCTACATCCGTGAATTGCTAAACGCAGGTGTAAAGGTATATTTCTTTAATGGAGGATTTCTTCACTCCAAGGTAATGCTTTCAGATGATATTATCGCTTCCATCGGGACAGCAAACATGGACTTTCGTAGCTTTGAAAGTAATTTTGAGGTTACCTCGTTTTTATATGATGAAAAACTAAGTAAAGAACTCAAAGCGCATTTTCTGAAAGACCTTCGTGAATCAAAAGAAATCCACTTGCATGAATGGCGAAAACGGCCACGTTTGCAAAAAATAGGCGAGTCATTTGCCCGCCTTTTCAGCCCCCTGCTGTAATCATTTATTATCCGTTTAAAGATCCTCACACAAGTGGGACTTCATCAATCTTATTCAATGTTCTTTCTGACTTTTGCAAGAAATAACTTCATGCCTTCACTGTCCTTTGCAGCGATGAGATCCAACAGATGACGCAACTCTTTACGAATCTCTTCCACCTGAGCATAAGTATATGGATTAAAAAGAATCTCTGTTAAAAGATAATCATCTTCAGACAACAGTCCCCGGGCAATCTTCATGTGTTTTTTAAAAGTCGTACCAGGCGCTTCGATGTTTCGCATTACGGCTGCAAAAACCAGGGTAGAAGAAAAAGGGATGGAGAGTGAGTAGGCCGTTACCTCATCATGTTGCTTGAAACTGTACTCGTAAATATTTAGTTTCAGGGAACTGTAAAAATCTTTGAAAAAGGCTTTCCCCAAATGGTCTGACTCAGTGATTATCACCGCATTCTGCGTGGTGAGATCTTCAATATTGGCAAATGTCGGACCAAACATTGGGTGCGTTGAAACGTATCTGAATCCCGTTTTGTCATAATAATCTTTCAATCCTGCCTTTACTGAGGCAATGTCACTTAGAATACAATTCTCAGGAAGGTAGGCAAGCACCTTTTCAAATGCCGGGATGGTATACTTAAGGGTTACTGCATTGATCACCAGCTCCGGCTTAAACTCCCTGATCTCCTCCGGATCTGTCATACGAATGGTGTTAAATACGAAACGCAGTTTTTTGGGATTGGTATCAAAAATGGCGACTTCATGATCAAAACACAGGCAATCTGTGATCCACGTGCCCATTTTACCGGCACCAAGTACAAGTATTTTCATTTTATAAATTATTGAGCATCAGGTATAGGGTCTCAGGATAATCCTGAGACCCTATACCTGATACTTGATTCTCATTGGTTTTCATTCATTATCTTCACCTGATGACGCACTGACTCTTCGTGAATCGCTTTTAAAATTCGAATCATAAAATCGTTACTCAGATTCATACTTTCTCCTTGCTCAACACGTTTCTTTATAATTTCATCGTAGCGGGTTGTCTGCAGAATGGTCATGTTATGCTCCTTTTTATAGGTCCCTATTTCCCGGGATACACGCATCCGTTTTGCAAGTGTTTCAAGCAAAGCATCATCAAGATCATCAATCTGACGACGTAAAATACTCAGGTCTTCAGTGGATGATTTCATATCCCTAAGCACTAAATTTGACAAAATTTCTTTGAGGGCCTCCGGTGTAACCTGCTGAGCAGCATCACTCAATGCTTTTTCCGGACAAATATGACTTTCGATAATCAAACCGTTAAAGTTCAGGTCCATTGCCTGTTGTGAAATTGGTAGTATCAGTTCCCGGCTTCCTCCAATGTGACTTGGATCACAAATGATTGGAAGATCGCGCTCCAACCGGCGCAGTTCGATGGGAATGTGCCATTGCGGAACATTTCTGTACACGCTTTTGTCCGATGCACTGAATCCGCGATGGATGGCAGCAAGGCGTGTGATTCCTGCGTGGTTGATTCGCTCAAGCGCTCCAATCCACAATTGCACATCCGGATTGATAGGATTTTTCACCAACACAGGAATATCAACTCCCTGAAGGGCATCCGCAATTTCCTGTACAGCAAACGGATTCGCTGAGGTTCGGGCTCCAATCCAAAGGATATCAATGTTGTGTTTAAGTGCCTCATAAACATGCTTTGCAGTCGCCACCTCTGTTGCAACATACATCCCTGTTTCCCGCCTTACGGCCGTTAGCCATGGCAGCCCTTTTTTACCAACTCCTTCGAACATGTTCGGACGGGTACGTGGCTTCCAAATGCCGGCCCGATAAATCTGAATCCCATTCTCCGCCAGTTGTGTTGCCGTATCCATTACCTGTTCTTCAGTCTCAGCACTACATGGACCAGCCATTACAAGTGGTCTTTTTTCTTCTAACCCAGGAAGGGTGAACTTATCTAAACTTAAAACGCTCATCGCTCTATTTTTTTGTTGTTACTTTTTCTATTCTGTTGATTGCTTCCCTTAACATCTTCAAGGAGCTACAAAGGGAAATGCGGATGTATCTGTTGCCATTCTTCCCAAAAATAAATCCGGGTGTTATAAAAACCCTTGCCTGGTGCAAAATGTTCTCCGCCAGCTCTTCAGATCCACTGAAGGTCGCCGGGATTTTTGCCCAAATAAACATCCCTGTTTGTTTTTCATCGTAGGTACAATTCAATAAATCCATAATTTCAAAAACCAGTGATCGCCGTTCAGCATATCTTGAATTTACTTCCCTGTACCAGCTTTTATCCTGTGACAATGCCTTCACAGCTGCCAGCTGTAAAGGCTTAAACATCCCTGAATCAACGTTGCTTTTTACCCTCAGAATGTATTGTATAAATGTGGCATTTGTAGCCACCATCCCAATTCTCCATCCAGCCATGTTATGACTTTTTGAAAGCGAGTTCAATTCAATGCAAATATCCTTCGCCCCTTCAACAGATAAGATACTAAGAGGTTCATCATTTAGAATAAAGCTATAGGGATTATCATTTACAATCACGATTTCGTGCTTCTTCCCAAATGCAACCAGGGCCTGAAAAATCTCCATCGTTGCAGGTGTTCCCGTTGGCATGTTTGGATAATTCACCCACATGAGCTTTACGCGGGAAAGATCGGTTTTTTCCAGGGCATCAAGGTTCGGCATCCAGCCAAAACTGTCTATTAAATCATAGTTTCGAATCTTTGCTCCCACCAATTCACTCACTGAGCTGTAGGTTGGATAGCCGGGATCAGGAACAAGGACCTCATCTCCCGGGTTTAAAAACGCCATTGACACATGGAGGATCCCTTCTTTACTGCCAATCAAAGGCAGAATCTCACGGCCTGCATCCAAAGATACCCCAAAATAGGTTTTATACCATTCCGAAAACGCTGCTTTTAATTCAGGTATTCCGGTATAACTCTGATACCCATGGTTATTCGCCTTGTTGGCTTCCACATTCAGGGTTTGAATGGTTGCGTCTGAAGGCGGCATATCCGGGTTCCCAATGCCAAGGTTCAGGATATCCATTCCCTTTGCATTCATGTCTGCAATTTCCCTCAGTTTTGTAGAGAAATAATACTCTTTAACCGAGTTAATTCTGTTAGCTGCTTGTATCATCGAACGATTGTTTTCCGTTTTTATACTCCCCTAATATTTTAAAATTTCGTGTCAACGGTTTTATGGCCTCCAGCGACTGTTGATATCGTACATAATTATCGTAGGTCACATCCACATAAAACAGGTATTCCCAAACATGACCGACCACCGGCAATGATTGAATTTTGGTAAGATTGATATTATAGAAAGAAAGAATGGTTAATACCTTTGATAAACTTCCTTCCTCATGTGGCAAGGCAAATACCAAAGAGCTTTTATCTGATTCATTTCTTAAATCCTGGGCATCATCCTGTCCCCAGGGATCGCTTATCACCAAAAATCGTGTGAAATTTCGCTTGTTGGTTTCGATGCCTGCGGCAATGATCTCCAGGCCATAGGTTTCTGCTGCCAGATCACTGCAAATGGCCGCCCGGTTCTTTGCACCGCTATCTGCAATTAACTTCGCACTTCCGGCGGTGTCCTCACTTTCGATGTTTCGCATCTGTGGGTTGTCTTCAAGAAAATTCTCACATTGCATAAAGGCCATTGGATGACTCAACACTTCGTTAATATCCTCAATCTTCTGACCAGGCAGGGCACATAAGTTATGGGAAATACGCAATTTATATTCACCCACAATCTGCGCATTTGATTCCTTAAGTAGATTGTAATTTGGCAATAAACTCCCTGCCACAGTGTTCTCAATAGCCACAAGAGCGATGACACCACTGTCCTTTCGCAACTCAGAAAATACCTGCTTAAATGTGCGACAGGGAATAATTTCAACATCTTCTCCCTCAAAATAAGATTTAGCAGCTATTTCGTGATAGGAACCTGCAATTCCCTGTATGGCCACTCTGCGTTTTACATTCATAATTATGACAATTAAAGTCAAAAAAAAATCCCGCTTTTCAACGGGATTTTGTAGTTATATTTTTTATTTGTTTTATATGCACAACACCCCGTTCACCTTTTGCTAAAAAAGTAAAAATAAAAGTAAAAGTTAAAAGATACGAGGTTTCTCATTGCTCTGATATTATGCGGCAAATATAGTTTATTTATCATTTGAAACAATAAAAAAGTAAAAAACTTTTACCGCTGCACGCTAAAAAACAACAAAATGTAAGTCAGAAATTATTTATATACAATCTCTACCACCTCCGTAGGAGGAAGTTGTTCGTTTCTTTTTTGCACCTCTGCCACCACTTTTTTTGCCAAATCTGCGAATGCCAGCGATGTGATTGTGTCGTCTGCCACAGCCACGGGTTCTCCAGAATCACCACCTTCGCGTATGCCCTGCACAATTGGAATCTGTCCTAACAAAGGCACTTTCATTTCTGCTGCCAGTTTTTTACATCCTTCCTTTCCAAAGATATAATATTTGTTTTCTGGAAGCTCAGCTGGTGTAAACCAGGCCATGTTCTCAACAAGGCCCAATACAGGCACATTGATTTTATCGTTCACAAACATATTAATCCCTTTGCGGGCGTCCGCCAATGCCACTTCCTGTGGTGTACTCACAATAACTGCACCTGTAATGGACAATGTCTGCACCAGTGTTAAATGGATGTCAC
Source organism: Bacteroidales bacterium (assembly GCA_041584055.1). Lineage (GTDB taxonomy): Bacteria > Bacteroidota > Bacteroidia > Bacteroidales > UBA5342 > JBFHER01. The sequence goes on along the minus strand of JBFHER010000030.1, from coordinate 4,466 downwards.
TTGTTCCGGGTGGAAGATCCAACACAAGAAAATCCAACTCACCCCAATGGACATCGGTAATCAGCTGCTTTATTGCTCCCGTTGCCATCGCACCCCGCCAGACCACGGCGTTATTTGGGTCCACGAAAAAGCCCATGGACAGGAGTTTTAATCCGTGTTTTTCAATTGGAATAATCTTTTCCTTTCCATCTACATTTTGCATAATTGGCCTGTCATTTACAAGACCAAACATGGTTGGAAGCGAAGGTCCAAATACATCGGTATCAAGCAATCCCGTTTTATATCCGGCTTTGGCCAAAGCCACGGCCAGATTGGATGAAATTGTAGATTTACCCACTCCTCCTTTTCCCGAAGCCACCGCAATGATGTTTTTCACACCAGGCAGTGCCGGATTTTTTGGTTTTACTTCCTGAGGCTTTACCTTAACTGCAATGTTCCCTTTTATTTCAAGTTCATCACCGATGTAAGTTTGGAGTGTTGTTTCTGCAGCCTTAATGAGTGACTTACGAAACGGGTCGTTTGGCTTTTCAAAAATAAGCGAAAAGCTCACCTTGTTGCCATCAATTCTGATATCGTCTTCAACCATTCCCAGTGAGACAATATCTTTTCCGTTTCCCGGATACTTCACATGTTTTAATGTATCCAGAATAAGTTGAGGATATAATCTGTCCATATTATGATGTTTAATCGTTTATTTCTAACTCAACAAATGGGTCCCAAAAGTGTTTTTCAAAATCAAGTATTTGATCACCCTCAAATTGCAGGCCTTCATTTTCAAGCAATTCTTTCATTGTATTCTCTCCTCCAAAATGATGTTTCCCGGTAAGAACGCCGCGCCGGTTTACAACACGATGTGCCGGGATGTATTCAGCATTTGTATGGCAATTGTTCATCGCCCACCCCACCATTCTGGCGCCTGATTTCATGCCAAGACAGCGTGCGATAGCACCATAGCTCGTTACTCTTCCCCAGGGAATTTGTCGCGCAATGGCATATATTTTGTCGTATCCGTCCGACATTATTTCCCGTGTGTTTTAGGCGAGGCCTTACTTCGGTTATAGCTTCGGTACGCGTCGTATTCTATTTCAACATCCGGCTCTGTTAATTTCTCCTGATGCAACTTAAATGCGAGGTATTTAATATTAAGTCCACGTTCCAGCCATTGGTTTTCGTAAAAAGTCTGAATGGATAATATGGGATCTTCCCATCCAGAATGATACAAATCGTTCATGTTATGAAGCAATTCAAAATCATTGGCCATTGCCATTGCCAATGCATATTGGTACTGGAAATTACTATCTGTTTTTAAATGAACGATGCCATTGTTTACAAGCACCTTTCGATATTTTTCAATAAAAAATGTAGACGTAAGTCGCTTTCTTATCTTTTTCATTTGTGGATCCGGGAATGTTAACCAGATCTCACTTACTTCTTCAGCATCAAAAAAATGTTCAATCAACTCAATGGATGTTCTTATGAAAGCAACATTGTCCATGTGGTTCTGAACACTTTCCTTTGCGCCATTCCAAATACGGGCACCTTTGATATCCATGCCAATAAAGTTCTTCTCAGGAAACAATTTTCCCAATCCCACCGTGTATTCTCCCTTTCCGCAGCCAAGTTCAAGCAGGATGGGTTTATCATTTTTAAAAAAATCCTTTCCCCAGTTCCCTTTGAGCGGAAATCCTTCATTTTTAAGTTTTGCAAAAGGATATTGAAACACATTGTGGAAGGTTTCCATCTCTGCAAATTTCTCTAGTTTCCCTTTTCCCACGATCCTAGTTTTCCTTTTTTTCAATTCTGAACCCAATGCTTCGAATTCCTTTCAATTCTTCATGCCGCATTCCCTGACCAATTCTTATTGTATATTCACCCCTTTGCGCAAAGCGCACATCTGGTTTAAAGTAATTCAAAGTTGTATACAAGCTCCCCCATCCACTGCCGTGCCATTTGCCTGCAGCCGTTGCCAACTCATACTGAATGGTATCGGTTACCGATTGGCCTGCAGGTGCCACAGAGGTAATAAACAACCACAGATTCTGATAGGCATAGGTGTTCTCGTTCCTGATTCCAATCAGGAGGTTGTGATCCGTCACCGTATCCTGAATATCAATGGTAAACAGGCACAAGGAATCTTTATGCCAGCCTGAAGTCGGCATATCAACCCATTCCTCATACACCCGGCTATTATCGCATGAGATAAAAAATACTGTCAGGATGAAGAAATAAATAAGCGATTTACTTATTTTTATTTCGGTTCTCATTGGGTTTGTTATCTCTGTTTCTGTTCTTCGGTTTTCGATTCCTGTTCTTATTTTGTTTGCGTCGGTTGTTGCTTTTAGGGTTCTTCTTGTCGAATCGAGTCAGCTCATCCTGTCCAACAACATTTTCATAATCCAGAAGTTTTTTACTTGGAACAACATTGGTTGCCACGTCCACCTCAAGTTTATCAGGTCGTTTTCCCTTTTTGTTCATCTCGATGATTTCCCTGACCCGATGTGCAGGGATGGTTACCATGCCTGCTCCGGAATCTCGTCCGGCTGCATAGGTCATCTGCTTGTTGTAAACATCTGTTTTAATATGGTAGTAGTTGGCCTTTTCTGTTTCCAGCGGGATGTTCCTGTTTGGCAGTTTATGCTGTGCCTCAACATAACCATCCAGCTCATAGTTCAGACAGCATTTTAGCTTTGCACATTGCCCGGCCAGCTTTTGTGGGTTCAGAGACAGTTCCTGCAGTCGTGCCGAATTTGTACTCACGGAGGTAAACTTCGACATCCATGATGAACAGCATAATTCACGGCCACATGGTCCGATTCCGCCAATGCGACCCGCTTCCTGCCGGGCGCCAATTTGTTTCATTTCAATTCGGATGCGAAACTCTTCGGCAAGCACACGTATCAACTGTCGGAAATCAACCCGCTCATCCGCGATGTAGTAAAAGATGGCCTTGTTGCCATCTCCCTGATACTCAACATCCCCGATCTTCATATCCAACCCCAGATCTTTTGCAATCTGACGTGAACGCAACATGGTTGACTTTTCTTTGTTCTTTGCCTTTTCCCACTTTTCAAGATCTGTTGTCTTGGCCTTTCGGTACACCCGCTTGATCTCATAACGGGAAATATCAATGTTGTTCTTCTTTAATTGAAGCGGAACCAACTCTCCCACAAGTGTTACGATGCCAATGTCATGCCCCGGCGATGATTCAACAGCCACCACTTCCCCTCTTTCAAGTGGTAAGTGCGTGCTATTTCGGAAGTATCCTTTTCTCGTGTTTTTAAATTGAACTTCCACCAGATCAGAAGTGCTTCCGGCGGTTGGAAGGTCAGACATCCAGTCAAAAACGCTCAACTTAAGGTGTTGGCATCCATGAACAACACCTCCCGGCGCCTGGCTGTCTAAAGTATAGGAATTTTCGGGTAGATCTATTTTGTCAACTTTATCGTCTGTCATTATTGCTTTGAAATTTAACGCATAAAAGTACGTTTTAATTAGGACTTAAGCAAAAGGATCATTTTGAGGCTCATGTCGAAAAGCACCATTTTTCCATACACATTTTGCTCAATGTGTTGCTCTGCCAATTCCAATTCTTCCATGATACTGATCACATTACTTTCATTGATAAAACGCGAGAATTTTTCTGAAAATTCCAACTCTTTCCTACTCAAATAATTCAGTTCTGGGTCCTTGAAATTTAACATGAAGTTCTCCCTCACCATGCGCTGTGCATATTGTAGGAAATTCTTTTGGCGATCCCTGCCAATCTTGTGCATGTCGTCTGACCACTTCTTCAATTCGTTGAGCTTTCGACCATATGCCAGGCGCATCATCATCACAAAATTCTCATGAAAGAAATTGTTCTCAGCAGAGGATCGGATTGTTTCAAGCGCCAGCACATAATTTCCTCGTGCAATGCGGACCACTTCCTGTATTTCTTCATCATTTAGCCGGTGTCGCTTCTTAATCGCCTGCTGCATAGAGGCAGCGTCGATGCTTGGAATATTGATGCGCTGACAACGGGACAGGATGGTGGTAATAATATCCTCCGGATTTTCGGAAACCAACATAAACAATGTTTTCGGAGGTGGTTCCTCGATCATTTTAAGCAATTTGTTGGAGGCCTTGTTATGCATGCGTTCAGGCAGATAAATAATCATTATCTTATACTCCGACTCATAGGATTTCATACTCAATTTGCGTATGATCACCTCGCTTTCTTCCGTATAAATCAGGGGTATTTTATTCTCTGCTCCCACTTTTCCTGCCCACCCATTGCCGGATACATAGGGTGTATTTAAGACATACTCGCGCCATTGTTTCACATAAGTATCAGCCACTGCCTTGGTACTGCCGGCTTTAACCACCGGAAAAACAAAATGCAAATCCGGATGTTCCAGTTTGTTATATTTTAAGCACGAAGGACATGTACCACAAGACTCCATGCCGAGCGGAGCTTCACAGCAAAT
>JBFHER010000029.1:0-22224 GCA_041584055.1 Bacteroidales bacterium | reverse complement strand
GCTAAAATGGCAATGAAATCGAAGCCTAAAAACCTAAAATACCTTTTTGCAGGGACGCAGTTGGTTGCATCTGTAATTATGATTATTAATGTTATGCAATAAAAAAGCACAGAGGAGGATTTGTTTTTAAAGTCTGGAATTTTGACTTTAGTGTTAATTTTATTTTTTTTAAGAAGCTTTTCAATATGTTTATGTGATTGGAATGATTTCAGTAATTTTAGGCGGAATGATAAATGATGAATAAATGCAATTCATAACAAGTTTTATTATTTATCTCGTTTTAAGAGACATGCCAGCATGCTGCCTGTCGATTTTTAAAATGATAATCGGAAAATTTAAAAAATAACACATGAAAAAAGTCGCACGATCAATCTTTGCAGCCATATTTTTAGTCTCAGGAATCCTTGCCGCATTGGGTGAAGAGGACGTGACAATCAAAAGTCCTGATAAACAGGTTTCCGTTTTGGTTTCTGTTGCCAATCAGGGGCAACTTACATACGCGATCACCTTTAACGATGTACAGCTGCTGGAACCATCACCTTTAGGAATTGTGGTGGATGGTGTTGATTTAGGGAAAGGTGCAAAAATAGTTTCCCGACCCGTTCTTTCTAAGATGAATGAAAAATATGCTGTTTTTGGGAATCATTCAGTTGCTCACAATCGTGCAAACGAAGCCGAAATACCCATTGAAACTGCAGGTAAATCCTTTAAATTGATTGTCCGTGTTTATAACGACGGGATCGGGATTCGTTATACTTTGCCCGAAGGTGCAAGGCGCATCAACAGCGAAAATACCTCATGGCAGCTACCTAAAAATACAGGGAAAGTAGCCTGGTCAGCTTTTAGCCAATGTTACGAAGAACCGAGTTATGTTACAGATTTAGAAAAAATGCCCCAGGATCAAGCCGTGATGGGACCAATTACCTTTGAAGTAGAGGGTTATTTTCTTTCAATTTCTGAGGCGGACTGCGAAACCTTTTCTGACATGGCTTTTACGCGAACTGGTAACCGACTTAAAGCAAATTTTCCTTATGCCACCAACGGTTGGGATATTGGACAGGGAAAGGATGCCGGGGCTTCTGTTTTAGCGGGCACTTACCGTGGTCATAAAGTGTCGCCCTGGAGAACAACAATTGTTGCAAAAAACTTAACGGATTTGATAAATTCCGATTTGCTCATGAATCTATGTCCTGCACCAGCTCCGGAAACAGACTTTTCGTGGGTACAGCCCGGGCGTTGTTTATGGCAATGGTGGAGCGTCGGCAGTCCGGCATATGACGACCAGAAAAACTGGTATGATGCTGCTGCAAAATTAAAGTGGGAATACTACCTTGTTGATGATGGTTGGCGTTATTGGAGTAAACCGGGAAAAGACCAGTGGACACTCCTTGCAGATGTGATTGCATACGGGAAAAGTGTTGGCGTCAAATCAATTGTTTGGGTCAACTCAAAAGAAATGCGTGAGGCAGAGAAACGCCGTGCATATCTACAAAAAGTGAAAGCCCTGGGGGCATCCGGTATCAAAATCGATTTTATCCCCGACGCGACTTCTGATATAATGCAGTGGTACATGGGAGCAATACAGGATTGCGCCGAGTTGAAATTACTCTTAAACTTTCACGGTAGTGTAAAGCCAACAGGATTACAGCGAACGTTTCCAAATGATATTACCCGGGAAGCAGTGCGAGGCAACGAATTTCATATGACGAGATTCAAACGGGTTGCATCCCTGGAACATGATGTATGTCTGCCGTTTACTCGTTTGATGGCTGGACCTGCCGATTTTACCCCGGTGATTCTGGATCCTAATGAACTGTCCACAACAAGATTTACATGGGCACACGAATTTGCACAAGCCATCGTTTACCTTTCACCAGTAACACATTTTGCCGATCAGTATAAATTCTATCTCGAAAGCCCGATGTTGGATTTATTTCAGGAGATACCCACTGTTTGGGACGAAACAAAAGTGCTGTCTTGCACCGAGATGGGCGAGCTTGTTGCGTATGCACGTCGAAAGGGGGAAACCTGGTGGATTGGTGTTATGAATGGTGCAAACGAAAGGGAAATTGAAATCCCTCTGAATTTCCTTAAAAAGAAGTCTCAGGCAACATTAATATACGACCACCAAAATAGCAATACCCGTATTCTCAGGAAAGAACAATCACTAAAACCAAAGGACATACTAAGCATTAAATTAGTGCCTGGTGGCGGTTTTGTTGCCCGGTTGTAAATTTAAAAAAAACGGAATGCATGGCAGGTCTCCTTCGTCATCATTACACGAAAGCGATCTACAAATAGCAAAAGACCGGGCAGATCTTGTCTGAAACATTTATGACGCATCAATCAAATTCGGTAAAACTGATGATTGAATAAGAATGCTTAGAATGGACAAATGGGCTGGGCTTTTTTAAACAAAAAATGTAACTTCGTGCTGTTGTAGTCAGGTCCGGAAATGATATATTTCACGGATATCGTCCGCTAATGACATACGCCCTGACTTTTAGATGTATTTCATTGCAACAAGCAAGCGTCGTTTTTTTGTAAAAAACTTAAATTTACACCGTCATTTAGGTTCTTAAAAAAGCACAGATGAATAGTAAGACCGAATTAAAAGAATATAAGTTTGAATCTTTGTCATACGATATACTTCCTGGTAGTTTTGACTACCACTGTTCAACACATCATATCGATTTAATAAACAAACATCCTTTCTACACGGAGGTGGGAACGATGAAGGACAATGTTCATATCAAAGATATATTTATTGAAGAGAATAGGTGTTTTAATTATCACATCGTAAAACCAGTACAAAGTAAAAGAACAAAAAATGTAATATTTCTTTTTCATGGGTTTAACGAGAAAGACTGGTCAAAATATATGCCCTGGGCTAAAACGATTTGTGAAAGAACAGGGAGCAGCATTGTTTTGTTCCCCATCGCTTTTCACATGCAGAGAGCGCCTAAAAATTGGAGCGCAAAGAGAGAAATGTATCTTTTGAGTGAGAAAAGAAAAACAAGGTATCCAAACATCATCCATTCAACCTTGTCAAATGTAGCAATAAGCATGCGTTTGCATTCAATGCCCCAGCGGTTTATCTGGTCTGGTTTACAAACGTATTACGACGTGATCCAGTTGATCGAAGAATGTAAAGATGGAAAGCATGCTTACATTGACAAAGATTTTAAATTTGACATTTTTGCCTATTCAATCGGTGGCTTTCTTGCTCAAATTCTTAAACTAACAAACCACAATTCTTATTTCTCAGATTCAAAGGTGTGTTTGTTTTGTAGTGGTGCAGCCTTTAATCGTTTATCTCCTGTATCAAAATTTATTCTTGACAGTGAAGCCAATGTGGCATTGTACTCATTCCTGGTTGAGCATTTTGATAAAATCTTACAAAAAGACAATGTGCTGAATCATTATATGCATAATGACCATTTGGAAGGAACCATATTCCATTCAATGCTCGATTTTCAGAAGGGGAGAGCAATACGGGAAAAACTTTTAAAGCAATACGAAAATCAGATTTATGCAATCACCCTAAAGAAGGATACTGTTATCCCATCTTTTGAAGTTATGAATACACTTCGTGGGGCTTACCATGACATCAACATAAAAATAGATGAATTGGATTTTAATAGAGAATATACACACGAAAATCCATTCCCCGTTGGCACTAAAATGAAACAACAAATTGATGAGGACTTTGAAGAGGTATTCAAAAGAGTTGGCGATTTTTTTGTATAATTCACTTCCAATTGGTCAAAATGCATAAGCTTTTTTTTTTACCATTAGTGCAGGTTTTGATAGATTGAAGTTCGTGCGCATCTTGTTTGGGATTTAATTAAAAACGACTCATTATGAAATTACAGGGTTTATTATTACTGGTGTTTGTGACTGCAAATTGTGTTTTTTCATTTGGACAGATACTTCATACTGAGAGTTTTGCTGTTATTCTTGATTCAAACAGAGTGATTAAAGGCAACATTGTCCCGGATTTCAAATTTCAAAATCTTAAAGAAGATTTATTAGAATTTGAAAATACAACTGATATTACGCTGAGATTAAAACAAAGTGCAATAACCATTGCAAATAAAATTGAACTCTCCAAATACGGAGAAGAAGTACTATTAAGTGGTGGCTTTTTATACGTTGAGTACAGGAAAATCTTTGAGAATAAATTTGTCTTGGAACCTTTTTCTCAATTACACTGGTCGGAAGCAAGGGGATTAGAATTTAAATATGCCGGAGGAATGAACGTTAGATACCGTATTTATTTAAAAGACAAAGTGGGGTTTTATGTTGGCACAGGACCTTTTTATGAATATGAAAAATGGAATTATGATGGCGTGCAGGATGATTTCATCCCAGCAAGTCCCGACGATATTATAAATGAGGAAATTAAATTAGGGACCTATTTAAGTTTTAAATGGAAAACAGACTTTAATTTTGATTTCGACATCAGTTTGTACCATCAAAGTGCATTTGATGAATTGATAAGTTCACCCAGATTAGCCAGTAGTTCAAGTGTGAAATATAATTTCACAGAACATTTAGGGCTCATATTTCAATATCAAAATATTTACGATTATAATCCGATTGTACCGATTGATAAATTATATAATCAGTTTTTAGCATCAATAGAGGTATCATTTTAGAAATTTAAAAATATAACAAACTACGGGTGATAAAAAGTGCATGAAATGGTGTGTTTGGACTGTAGCCCGATTTAGTATTTGACGAAGTTTACAACTTCGCGGTGCCGTAATGGAAAGAAAATGATGCGTTATAGTATGATGAACCATTAACTAAATGTAAACGGGATGAAAAAAAATGCTTTAATACTGATAATTTCAATGCTAATGATTGGGTGTAAAAACGCACCGGAGCTTATTAAAGAATCCTGGATTGAAAAACCTGTGTCGTCCTGGCCTGATTTTGCATTAACCAACGAGATTCGTTTTTCTGATACAACATACTATGATATCGCAAATGCATTTCTTGTAAATACAGGATTTGATACAATAGGCGTTTCATGTAAACATCTGTTTATGATGTTTGAGAATGATCTGGGACTGAAGCGTATTGATTTAGGTGATACCTTTGATTATTGGAATATGTACCCAAAGCATCACAAAGAAAAAATTGTATCTGTTAAACGATTGATTAATAAAAACCTGAACGAACAGATTGGTCAGTTTAATACCCTTAAAGTCCGTGATTGGATTCTTTTTGAATTGAAAGAACAGAACATTGAACTGTATCCACTTAAGATTAGATATACGCCCGTATATAACAATGAAAATGTGTATGCAGTAGGATGGGGGATGAAACAGAAGGATAATCGCAGACCTGCTTTGATAAAATTGCAATGTGTCAGGAATTTAGGCGATTATTTCTACGTTATGCCGTTGAAGGCTGAGTCCCATTCAGCAGGAAGAAGTGGTTCTCCGGTCATAGACAAGAATGGTTATTTAGTCGGAATCGTTTCAGGTCAGGAAGGAAACCTTGGAGTGGTCGGTGGAATTAAGTATTTGACGACCATGTTCGACAAATATGGAATAGAATATATCCACCCCGGGCACTGACATTTATAAAATGATCGCATAAAATGAAGATTTTGTAAACTGAATTATCTACAAATTTCTCAATCCCTTTTGAATATATAAGCTATCGACCTTCGGAAATAAAACCAGTTGTACTTTTACCATACAAGGGCATTTTTTAACCTTTCCACATCTTACTTGATATCCTACTTTTGTACTGTAGATTTTAATTCAGGTAAAAAAACATAAGGTTTGGACTTGATTCCCGGAAATGATTCTCAGAATAAAAAAATATAAAATGAAAAAAATAATAATGGCGATTGTCACTGGCATTCTATTTACGGCTGCCAGTGCACAGGAAACAGAGGCAACACGATTGTTGAAAGAGCACAACAAAGAGTTTGTTCCAGAAATCATTCAACTAAATGAGCGTGTGTATACAGCTGTAGGCTATGATGGATCAAACGCATCGATGGTTGTTGGAGAAGATGGACTTGTTATTATTGATGCCTTGCGAGCATTGGGAGCTGCCGAACAAGTGGCGGCAGCGTTCCGAAAAATATCGAACAAACCGGTTAAGGCACTTATTTATACGCATGGACATGCCGACCATACAGGTGGCGCTTCCGCTTTTATTGGAAATGACAAGGATGTTATTGTAATTGCCAGGGATGGATTTAAAGAAGATTTGCAGGCTCGTTCACCAATTGAACCCATTTTAATTCAACGCAATGCAAGGCAATTTGGGCGATTTCTACCGCCAGAAGATATTATAAACAGAGGTGTTGCGCCAGGTTCAACCTCTAACGACCGCGTAGGAGCAGGATATGTGGAACCCAATTATACATTTCAAGATGCATTGAAAATGACCCTTGCAGGTACGGATTTTGAATTGTATGCTGCAGATGGGGAAACCAACGATCAAATATTTGTGTGGTGCCCAGCAGAAAAAACACTATTCGCAGGCGATAATTACTATAAAGCTTTTCCAAACCTTTATGCCATTCGCGGCTCTCAATATCGCGATGTTAAAGCATGGGGAGAATCGGTTCAGAAAATGAGTTCTTTCCCGGTCGAATATTTAGTGCCAGGCCATACGCGACCGCTCATAGGAAAATCAACCATTTATCGCAATCTGCAAAACTATTCCACAGCCATTTTAAGTGTTTACCAACAAACCATCCTTTGCATGAACAAGGGCTATTCGCTACAGCAAACGGTTGACCTGGTTAAGCTGCCCGATTCTTTGGTGAATCAACCCAATTTGCAAGAGTTTTATGGTTCAGTGGAATGGGGTGTTCGCTCCATCTATTTTCACTATGCGGGTTGGTTCGATGGAAATCCAACCAATCTTTTTCCCTTATCATCAGCGCTGGAAGCAAAAAACATGATTGCATTGGCTGGTGGTGAAAAGAAAATAATGAAGCACCTCGCACATGCCCTCCAGGAAGGAAATTATCAATGGGGATTGCAATTAGCCGATTATCTTTTGCAGACAGAGTATAAAAAATCAAAGGTTACCGAAGCTAAAATAAAGTTGTTAAGGGCTTTGGCTCTTCAACAAAAAAATGCACCTGCCAGAAACTATTACCTCTCGTATGCCCATGAACTGGAGGAAAGTTTAAACCAGGTAAATTGAGCCTTTAACAGAATTCAATCAGGAAAAATTAGAAAAGGAACCTGCCAACGGATTCTCCATGTGATACGGAATTAACCCGACAGGACATAACTCTTGCGATTTAAATAACTACGGGGAGGATTTAAAAAAACAATGTTTGCTTTTGCAGAAAAGATAATTCCTTTGCTGACAAAGTGAAAAGTAGATTTTTGCAACGGTGTCATAAAATTGTCGCAATGATTTTCAACAAACAATCGATGAAATTTATAGCTTTGAACTGGCATAAAAAAACATGGAATGAATGAAAATCAGTTGGCCACAAAAGTTAAAGCGCTTAGGAAAAAGAATGGATTATCCCAGGAAGCTCTTGCGCAGATGGCAGGGCTCAGTCTTAGGACAATTCAACGAATTGAAAATGATCATACCAATCCTTCAGGAGATTCATTAAAGCGATTGTCAACCGCGTTGAATGTTTCACCTGAATATTTTTTAGAAAAAGAACCAAATGAAAATACAAGCTTTCTTTTAACTTTGGCTTTCTCCCCTGTATTGTGCATCCTTAATCCTTTCCTGGCATTTGTTAGTCCACTGTTACTTTGGTCTTTAAAAAAGAAACATATTAAAGGGGTAAATCAATTGGGTTTAAAAGTACTTGCCATTCAGGCAATCTGGTTCTCACTGTATTTTGTTTTTAGAACAATCAACTTCCTTCGTTTAAAGACCATCATGGAAGAGAAACATGTTTTTATTGGCAACGAATGGGATGCTTTTTTGACGGATGTTGAAACGCAATCCTATTTGAAAACATTTTTTGTGATTGCAAATATTCTTATCATTTTCTATATCTCCTTTAAGACTTATCGAAACAATCAATTAGACAATTCAAACCTAACAGTCTAAATCAAACCTTCATGAAAACGTACTTTTTATTAATGATCCTTTTAATGCTTGCTGCCTGTAAAAAAGAACCCCAAATGTTGACACAAAAGTTCATCGAACCTTGTGATTATACAATAATGAGCTACCAGGTCAGTAACGTTGCATACCACGACTCTGTTAAGCCTTATCTGACAAAAGATTCGTACATCACCATCACAGGCGATTCAATTTTTAATGTGTCTGATAAATTGGGTGAATTTCTGTTCAATGGAACAAATTTCATATATAAAGTGATAGAAGATTCACTGATCCTTGAAAATCAGGGGCAAAGATATGCTTATAAAATGGAGGAACTGGCCCCTAATTCATTTAAACTGGCGCTTGAGAATAAATTTTTTGACCGGATTGACATGATTAAACCGAAGGGGAAAAGACGTAAAATTGAAAAGACAGTTAATTTGGAATATTAATACATCTTCCGAAAATCGGCAAAATAAATCAGCTTAATTTAATAAAAATGTAAGTAGCTTTGTTAAATGTTAATGCCTTGTTGGACTGCAGCTTTTTTAGGTGATTACTTCTATAATGCATCTTTTATAAGTTTTTTTAATGCGTTCAAATCCCTTTTCCCTAATAACAATATCTGACATAGAAATGAAAGCCATTTTAACCATTGGACTCCTTGTCTTGAGCAATTCATTTATGATTATTGCCTGGTATGGACATTTAAAATTTTCAGAACTTAAATGGTTTAGTAAATTAGGACTGATTTCAATCATACTCATAAGCTGGGGAATTGCCCTCTTTGAATATATGTTTCAGGTACCTGCAAATAAAATTGGATTTAAAGAAAATGGAGGGCCATTCTCATTGATACAGTTAAAGGTAATTCAGGAAGTGATTACCTTGGTCGTTTTTGCGGTTTTTACATTAATCGTATTTAAATCAGAAACTTTCAGAATGAACCATGTAATTGCGTTTATCTTTTTAATTCTGGCAGTTTATTTTATGTTCAAAAAATAGTGGGATAAAACATGTTTCTTTGAACATGCTTAAACAGAATTAAACAAAGAATAAAGTAACTTGTCGCAAACCCAAAGCACATGTGTTACAAAGTGAAATAGCATCTTAAAGCATGAAGGCATGAAAGGATTAATATGGTTTCTGCCAAGCGGATTATTTTTGATCTCATGTGAAAATACAATTGAAAATGCCGGATCATTGCAAGCTGATTTCAAGACCCATATTCTGGATGGGTATTTTGTTACTTCAATTACATTCGACAATCTGGGGAATGCCTGGATTGGAACATTCAAACCTTTTGCAAAATTGCGATTAAGATCATCTTGATAAAATGATTCATAGATCAATGTTTCCTTTAGTGAAAGTAATTTTATATATTTATTCAATGGATGAGGCGAAACACTGGATTAATAAAGCTTTCTCCATGAGTGAAAGCACATGACTTAACAGCGATTTAGATTTGTAAAAAGAAAATATCTCGAAGAAACTGGTATAGAATAAAGGACGTTCAAATAAAACAAAAAGAAAGCTTTCAGATTGGTTTAAATTGTTTCTGGAGGCTATTATCAGGATATGCACATTGACAGGAAAGGCAACTGTCGGGCTGTTGCAGCATTGAAAGCCCCTTGTAAAATATTGTAAATATGGAACATATATTAAAACTATTTGTAGCATTGATTGAACCGGGAATTGTCCTGGTTTTGTTGCTTATCCTACTGTTTTTGAATTCATGGATTTTTAAACGCATCAAATCAACATCATCGCATGGGAATATCACAAAAGGGGCAATTTCATTTTTCATTGTTCTGATAGGTGCATTGACGTTTATTTTGGTCTTGCCAATTGATCAAACGCATAAAGGACAGATATTGGGTTTTCTTGGTATAATTATCAGTGCTGGGATTGCTTTAAGTTCAACGACTGTTTTAGGGAATCTGATCGCTGGTATTATGAATAATTCAATGAACCGTTTTAGAAATGGAGACCTCATAAAAATAGGGGAGTTTCATGGCAGGGTCATTAAAAAAAGTATTTTTCATACGGAAATTCAATTGGAAGACAGCAATTTTATTACGGTACCCAACCTCTATATTGCAAATAATCCGGTTAAACTGACACGAAAGACGAATACTGTAATATCAACGTCTGTTTCATTAGGATATGACATCCCCAGCGAAAAAATTGAAAAAGCATTAAAGGAGGCTGCCCAGGAAACCGGTTTAACCGATCCTTATGTATACATCACAAGTTTGGGTGATTTCTCCGTGGTTTATAAAATTCATGGATTTTTAGAGGATAGCAGTAAATATTTTAGTACTTGTTCTCTGCTCAATGCCAGAGTGATGGCTAAACTTCATACTGAAAAAATTGAAATCGTTTCACCAACCTTCATGAACCAGCGACGTGTGGATGAAAAGGAATTTATCCCAAAACAAGTGCTTGTAGAAACGCAGGTCCCGGATGAAAAATCACCGGAGGATTTAATCTTTGATGAGGCAATCAAATCAGAAAAAATTGAAGCAAAAAAGGATTATGTGAAGGAAATTGATAAAAACCAGTTGGCATTAAAAGATAAGCTTAAAGCATTGAAAGACCAAAAGGAGATTGAAAAAATAAAAAATACAATTCAGCGTAACGATGAAATGAAAGCGCGTATAGAGAAAAGTATTGAAGAACAAATTGAACGGAATAAAGATGCTTTGAAATAAGCGATGTTTGTGTATCGTTGTAACGCTAGCACTGCCTGTCCTTTAAATTGGGATCTGTTTATTCCGCTGAACGGGACAAGCTGATTTATTGACCATATAATCGTCACATTGGATTAATTTACAAATGCTGTTAAATACGATGAAAATAATTGCACACAGAGGTGAGTCGTTTGATGCGCCTGAAAATTCGCTTTCTGCCATTCTTCTGGCCTGGGAAAGAGGAGCAAAGGTCGTTGAAATTGATGTCCATCTTTCTGCCGACAAGGAAGTGGTTGTAATACACGATAAACATACTGGTCGGGTGGGAGATAAAAAGCGAATCGTTAAAAAATCAAGTTTGTCTGAACTTAAAACCGTTGATATTGGCCTGAAAAAATCAGAAAAGTACAAAGGAGAAAGGATCCCAGCTTTATCTGAAGTATTGGAAACTGTTCCTCCTGAAGGAAAATTGATTATTGAGGTTAAATGCGGAAACGAGGTGATAAATCCACTTATTCAAGTTCTTAAAACCAGTGCGATCGAATCCACTCAAGTAGAGTTAATGGCCTTCAATTTAAAAGTTGTTGGTGAAATGAAAATGAAAGCACCGCAATTTAAAGTTGTGTGGCTCCTTGATTTAGATTATTATTTCCCGCATTGGCTGTTAGTTGTCAATGCCAGGAACATAATTAGAAAGGTTAAAGCAGGGGAACTTGATGGTGTGAATGTTTGGGCAGGCAAAGTATTAAATAAGGCGTTCGTAAAAGCTTTTAAGGATGAAGGTTTGCTTTTTTACGTTTGGACTGTCAATGACCAGCATATTGCCCGGAAGATAAAAGGATACGGGGTGGATGCAATAACAACAGATCGTGCAGCATGGTTAACAAGGCAACTGGCAGGAACAAAGCAATGAAGAAAGTAATCATCGGAATCCATGGCCTGGGGAATAAACCACCTGAATACCTGCTGAAAAAATGGTGGAAAGATGCTATTTATGAAGGATTTAATAAAAATGGTCTAAAAAATGATCTGCCCGAGTTTGAACTGGTTTATTGGGCCGACATACTGTATGATAAACCGCTTAATCAATGGGAAAAGAAGAAAGATAGCCCTTACTACCTCGACGAACCATATAAAAAATCACCCAGAAATAAAGTCAACGAAGACTATTCATTTAGACAACACTTAATTGATTTTATATCTACCCAACTCAATAAAATATTCCTGAACGAAGACAAGACATTGAACTATAATTTTATCACTGATTATATCATCCGGAAGTATTTTAAAGATTTAAATACGTACTATACAGATGAATGTAAAGATGAGTTTGATGTCACATGCAAATCAAAACACTTAATCCGTAGTCGCATTGCAGAAACCATAAAAAAATACAAAGGTGATGAGATTTTGATAATTGCACACTCAATGGGTTCAATTGTTGCATTTGATGTTTTAACGTTTTTATTGCCTGAAACGAATATCCATACGCTGGTAACCATTGGTTCTCCTTTAGGATTACCCGTGGTGATTAGTAAAATAGCCTCAGAATACAAAAAAAATCAAAATGGCCATAAATACATGGCCACCCCGCCCGGAGTTAACTATCATTGGTTCAACCTTGCAGACGTGAATGATAAGGTCGCGCTAAATTATAAGTTGAATGATGATTTTAGCCCGAATGAAAATGGTGTGTCTCCTGTTGATTTTGTGGTGGTCAATGACTATGAAGTTGAAAAACATAAAAACCCACACAAATCATTCGGGTACTTGAGAACAGCTGAAATGTCAAAAATATTGAATGCGTTTATTAATAAAAAAAAGAAAAATCTTGCAGCCAGGGTGCTCGGAAAGTTAGATCAGGCCCTGGAAGATATTAAAGTACAGGCGGAGTTTGTGAAAGACCGATTAAATTTAGATTGAAATGGATAGAAATAAATCACTGGCTGAAATTGCAGACAGTTCAACACTTTGGGATATCTTAATTGTTGGAGGTGGCGCAACGGGCCTGGGAACAGCCGTAGATGCTGCTTCCCGTGGTTATAAAACAGCATTGGTTGAGCAAGCCGATTTTGGGAAGGGCACATCGAGCCGAAGTACGAAACTTGCCCATGGAGGGGTGAGATATTTACAGCAGGGTAATATTTCATTGGTGCTCGAAGCATTGAAGGAAAGAGGCATCATGAAGCAAAATGCACCTCATTTAGTGAACGACTTAGAGTTTGTTGTCCCTACGTACGATTGGTGGGAAGGTCCCTTTTATGGCATCGGATTAAAATTGTATGACATGCTTGCCGGAAGATTGGGGCTTGGAGATTCTAAGTTCTTATCAAAAGAAGAAACCATCAGCAAAATCCCTACAATAGAAACAAAAGGACTGCGAGGCGGGATAATTTATCATGACGGACAATTTGATGACGCCCGTTTGCTTATTAATCTGGCTCAAACGGCTTACGAACAAGGTGCTGCCGTTGCAAACTACATGAAAGTGATTGCCATCCATAAAAACAATGAATTAGTAGCTGGCGTTCATGTTGAAGATCAGGAAACAGGAAAGCAATACCTGCTGAAATCAAAAATAGTGATCAATGCCACAGGTGTTTTTTCTGATGCCGTAAGAAAAATGGATGATGCAGATGCCCCGCCAATCATAACAAGCAGTCAGGGAGTTCATATTGTTTTGGATAAGAAATTTTTACCAGGACATAGTGCCATCATGGTTCCTCAAACAGATGATGGCAGGGTGTTGTTTGCAGTACCCTGGTACGATAAAATAATTGTGGGCACTACTGATACACCTGTAAAAGACTATGCCCTTGAACCTGTTGCCATGGAAGAAGAAATAGCATTTCTGATTACACATGCATCCCGTTATTTAATAAACGATCCTACCTACAATGATATTAAAAGCATTTTTGTCGGTCTTCGCCCCCTGGTGATGGAAGGAGACAGCCAAAATACAGCCGCCATATCAAGAGAGCATACCGTTCAGATATCACGTAGCGGATTGGTTTCCATTGCCGGAGGCAAATGGACTACGTATCGTAAAATGGCAGAAGATGTGGTTGATCAGGCATTGTTAATCGGGAGTTTAGAATATAAGCCTTCTGTTACAGAGAAACTGCAAATTTTTGGTTATCATCAAAATGCTGATGTCTTTGGTGATTTTAAACACTATGGATCAGCTGCAGTAGACTTACAGCAATTACTTACTGAAAAACCGAATTATAGTAGCAGGCTGCACCCCGAATATACCTACACGGAAGGTGAGGTTATCTGGGCGGTAAGAAACGAAATGGCACGTGGTGTTGAAGATTTTCTGGCAAGAAGAACAAGGCTCTTATTTTTAGATGTTGACGCTTCTTTAACTATCTTGCCAAAAGTCGCGACATTAATGGCCAAGGAGCTTGGATATGATAAAAAATGGGAACGCCAGCAGGTAGATCACTTTAAAGTACTGGCAAGCAACTATCAACCCAAAGGTAGGAAGCATGAAGGTCAGGAATAAAACAGCATGAAAACTAGCAACAAACAGAGTAATAATATGGCACGATTTTTAAAAAGCAGAATAAAAGCGAAAGGGGCAGCCCCCGGAAGTCTCATTTTCATGGGACGACAAAAGATGGACGATATACGAATCAGGTTATTTAAATATTCGGAGGAAGAAACGTCAGAAAATGACTACGACAACATTGACAAGGCCCTCAAGGAATTGGACAATCGTAAAATTAACTGGCTCAATATTGATGGCCTTCATGATACGGAACTAATAAAAAAAATAGGACAGCAATTAAAAATCTCATCCCTGGCACTTGAAAATGTGTTAAACACAGGGCAAAGGGCAAAGTTTTTTGAGGATCAGGATTCGATCACACTTATCACCAAGGCTGTTTACTATGATACGGAAGAGAATAAAATAAGTGTAGAGCAAATTTCTTTTGTTCTTTTAGAGAATGTTGTCGTTAGTTTTCAGGAAAAATCAGGCGACCATTTCGAACCGGTGAGAGCAAGAATAAGAAGCGGTATCGGTCGCATTCGAAAATCAAGTTCTGATTACCTGATGTATGCGCTTATTGATAGTTTGGTCGACAATTACCTGATTAACCTGGAGCAAATTGGCGAAAAAATTGAAGCACTGGAATACAAATTGTCAGAACCAAGCAAAGCCCTGGCAAACGAATTGTTTCAATATAAAACGGAGGTTTCATATTTCCGAAAAACAATAAAACCGTTAAAAGAGGTACTTACACGCTTGCTGCGGTCAAAAACCGAACTTGTGCATGATGATAATTTAATCTTCTATCAGGAACTGTTTGATATTGAGGAGCAATCAATCGATGCTGTGGAGAATTATTTTAATATGACCAATGATTTAATTAACCTCTACAATACAAACCTTAGCAATAAAGTGAATGAAGTTATGAAGGTGCTTACCATCTTCGCATCCATCTTCATCCCATTGACCTTTATTGCCGGGATATACGGCACAAACTTTGAATATGTGCCTGAATTGCAATTCAAAAACGCCTATTTTATAATGTGGGGCGCAATGATCCTGGTTGCAGGCGTAATGCTGTATTATTTCAAGAAACATAAATGGTTTTAAATATGAACGAGATGTTCACCTGGCTTGGAATTGTATTTTGTGTTACACAATCTGCCATGTTCTCAGGCTTAAATTTAGCATTCTTTAGCTTTACAAGGTTAAGGCTTGAGATCGAAGCCGAAGGCTCCCCCTCCAAAGGGGCACCAAAGGTTTTAAAAATGCGCAAGGATTCGAATTTTCTACTGACGACAATTTTATGGGGCAATGTTGGTATAAACGTTTTGTTAACCTTGCTGTCTGATTCCGTTTTGGCAGGTGTCCTTGGTTTTACCTTCTCAACAGTTGTAATTACCCTCTTCGGGGAAATAATGCCACAGGCATACTTCTCCCGAAATTCATTAAAAATGGCGTCATTACTAGCGCCTGTGTTGAGGTTTTATCAGTTCATTCTTTATCCCGTAGCCAAACCAAGCGCTCTTTTACTGGATGCCTGGTTAGGAAAAGAATCGCTTGAGTATTTCCAGGAAAAGAAAATTCAACACTTTTTAAAAAAGCACATTGATGGTGCAGAAAGTGAGATTGACAGAACAGAAGGGATCGGTGCAATTAATTTTCTTTCAATGGACGATGTCATTGTAAGCAATGAAGGTGAGCCATTGCACCCTAAAAGCATTATCCCAATCGCGCACAAAGACGGGATGCCTGTTTTTCCAACATTCACAAAAGAATGTCAGGATTTGTTCTTACGCCAAATAAACCAGTCAAAAGAAAAATGGGTGGTATTTATTGATGAAAACCTCAACCCAAGTTACGTGATGGATGCTGATGGATTTTTACGTGCCGCAATGTTTGATGCTCAACAACCAAACCCCGTGGATTTTATTCATAAACCAATCATTATTGCCGACAGTGAGATGCCCCTGGGAGATATCATTCATCTTTTAAATTACAAGCCTCAGAACGAAGAGGATGATGTTATTGATAATGATGTTATTTTGCTTTGGGCAGATGTGAAACATGTTATTACAGGAGCGGATATCCTGGGACGACTGCTTCGTGGAATTGTAAAAAAACAAACAACATAAAAGGCATCTTAAAAATTGAAGAAAAGATCAAAAGAACCCATGATATGCGCCTGCATATCAACCTTGAATCGTCTGGCTGACTCAAAATGAACAAACCGGAACAAATGTATGATGCGAAAAAAGAAAAAAATTGAGAATCTAAAAGAATCGTTTGGTCAGTTTAAGGACGATGACTTTCGATTTGATTTGATTGAAAAATATTTTAGAAACAAAGACAACACAGATGCATTTCAGGTATTGTCGGATAAAACATGCAACGACCTGGACTTTGAAGAATTATTCATGTTTCTGGATCGAACAAATTCAAACGTCGGTCAACAGTGCCTGTACAATAATTTAAGAGCGCATCCAGGGCATATCAGAAACAAAGACAAAAAAGAAAAACTAATTGAAAAACTAACGCAGGATATTGATTTCAGAGTGAATGCACAACTGCAACTCGAGAGACTCAACAAAGTGGATGCATTTTATATTTCGTCCTTGTTTCAAGAGGATCATCAGAAACCACCAAAATGGTTTGTCATTGTTCCCATTCTGGCAGTTTCAAGTTTGTTGTCGCTCATACTACTTCCTTTTATTTCTAAAATGGTTTTAGTTTTTCCAGGGATCTTTCTTCTGAATACAGCCATTCATTATTGGAATAAGAGACACTTGTATAAATACCTTGGTTCTATCCCTCAGCTCTTAAGATTAAATAGCATTGCGAGTAGTTTTCACAAAGACCAACGATTCAAAGACTTTAACCCCGAATTACATAATTCCATACGCGTCATAAATCAGGTTCGAATCAGAATGTTATTCTTTCGATTGGAAGCAAGCCTACAAAGCGATATGGAAGCAATTTTTTGGGGAATTTTCGAACTCTTTAAAATCGCATTCCTCCTTGAACCCTTGCTGCTTTTTGGCGTATTAAAGCGTTTAGATTCAAAAAGAAAAGAAATTGAAAATGTATTCTGTTTTGTGGGAGAAATTGATGTGCTTATTTCAATTGCTTCGCTTAGAAAAGGATTGGATAAATATTGTCTCCCTGAAATAAGTGATGCAAAACTGTCGGCAAAAAATGTCTATCATCCGTTAATCCCTAACTGCGTACCAAATACAATTGAAGTTTTAAACAAATCAATTTTGTTAACCGGCTCAAATATGTCCGGGAAAACAACATTTATTCGAACCATTGGCTTGAACATGATCACAGGATTGGCATTAAATACATGCTTTGCCGATGCCATGGTCGTGCCAAAATTGCGGATTTATTCAGCCATTAGGATTCGTGACGATTTAATGAACGATAAGAGTTACTATTTTGAAGAGGTATTGACAATCAAGGAAATGATTGAGAAAAGTTCGGATGGAAATTCAAACTTGTTTTTATTGGATGAAATTTTTAAGGGAACAAATACAATTGAAAGAATTTCGGCTGGAAAAGCGGTGCTTTCCGCACTTTCGAAAAATAGCAACATCGTATTTGTTTCGACTCATGATATAGAATTGGCGGATATGTTGAAGGATGAATATGAGCGATATCATTTTAGCGAAATTGTTAAGGAGAATAACGTGGATTTTGATTATAAATTAAAGGAAGGGAAACTAAAAAACAGAAATGCAATACGCATCCTCCAAATAAATAATTATCCAAACGAAATCATCAGGGAAGCCATCGAAATTTCAAAAAAAATGGATGAAATTAAGGTGACCAATATCACATAATCGATCGTGTGCTGATTCTAAATGATCATCACTTAGCTTATTTAAAATTATTTTTTGTATCCAATTTAGGTTGAACCCTTGTTTGCAGCTTTTGGTCTGTGCATCAAGTAAGAAAATAACTGGAACTTGATGCGTCATCTTTTTGTAATTCAGATCAGTATGTGGACTGAATCGGTTTTTTGACCATAAAAAATATTAATTGCAACACTTAAGATTAGGGTTGACTCTCATCGCTGGATGTTCTATCTTTAGGGATAAAATCAAATATAAAAATTATGGACAATTCACAAAAGGGCAAATGCCCGGTTATGCATGGTGCAAATACAGACACAAATAGTTCCGTAATGAGTTGGTGGCCGAATGCGCTGAATTTAGATATTCTGCATCAGCATGATACTAAAACAAATCCGCTGGGTGAAAACTTTAATTATCGGGAGGAGTTTAAAAAGCTGGATTTGGAAGCCGTCAAAAATGATTTAAAAAAACTAATGACAGAAAGCAGGGATTGGTGGCCGGCTGACTGGGGACATTATGGCGGTTTGATGATTCGTATGGCCTGGCACAGTGCTGGCACATATCGTATTGCCGATGGCCGCGGAGGGAGTAATACAGGGAATCAGCGTTTTGCGCCACTCAATAGCTGGCCTGATAATGTAAATCTTGATAAAGCACGCAGGTTGTTATGGCCAATTAAGAAAAAATATGGAAACAAACTATCCTGGGCTGATTTAATGATTCTTGCAGGAAATATGGCCTATGAGTCAATGGGTTTTAAAACATTTGGATTTGCTGGTGGTCGGGAGGATATTTGGCATCCCGAAAAAGATATTTATTGGGGGGCGGAAAAAGACTGGTTAGGAAAAGACCGTTATTCCGATAAATCAAATGAGGCATCACTTGAGAATCCATTAGCAGCAGTCCAAATGGGATTGATTTATGTAAATCCTGAAGGTGTTGATGGCAAACCTGATCCTTTAAAAACAGCGCAGGCCATGCGGGTAACATTCAAGCGCATGGCTATGAATGATGAAGAAACGGTGGCACTGACTGCCGGAGGACATACCGTTGGGAAAACTCACGGCAACGGAGATGCTGCCATTCTCGGCCCTGATCCCGAAGGAGCACCCATCGAACAACAAGGATTCGGCTGGCACAATCCAAATGGGAAAGGAAAGGCCGAAGATACAGTTTCAAGTGGCCTGGAAGGTGCATGGACTACAACTCCTAACAAGTGGAATAACAGCTATTTTTATTTGCTCTTCACTTACGATTGGGAAATCAGAAAAAGTCCGGCAGGTGCAAAACAGTGGGAACCTGTTAACATCAAAGAAGAAGACAAACCGTTTGATGCCCATGTGCCCGGAGTCCGTCGAAATCCAATGATGACCGATGCGGACATGGCCTTGAAGATGGACCCGGAATACAGAAAAATAGCTGAACGTTTTTACAGAGACCCAGGCTATTTCGCGGATGTTTTTGCCAGGGCCTGGTTCAAGCTCACGCATCGTGATTTAGGTCCGAAAAGCCGTTATATCGGTGCTGATGTTCCAAAAGAAGATTTAATTTGGCAAGATCCAATCCCGATGGTAGATTATACGCTTTCGGAAAAGGAAATTGATGACCTAAAGGTTAAACTTTTAAATTGCGGGCTAAGTCGATCTGACCTTATTAGTACTGCGTGGGACAGCGCCAGGACATTTAGATGTTCGGATTTCAGAGGTGGTGCGAATGGTGCCAGAATACGCCTAGCCCCTCAAAAAGATTGGGAAGGGAATGAGCCTGAACGTTTAAAAAAGGTTTTAAATAAACTATCTGAAATTCAAACTGGCCTAAGCAAAAAAGTAAGCCTCGCTGATTTAATTGTGCTTGGTGGAAGTGCTGCGATAGAAAAAGCAGCAAAGGGTGCAGGGTTTAATGTAAAAGTCCCATTTTCACCTGGCCGCGGTGATGCAAGTGCAGAAATGACTGATGCAGAATCATTCTCTGTGCTTGAACCGGTGCATGATGGCTATCGTAACTGGCAGAAAAAAGAATATGCCGTTGAGCCTGAAGAAATGCTTCTTGACAGAACCCAGTTAATGGGTCTGACAGCTCCCGAAATGACAGTTTTAATTGGGGGAATGCGTGTTTTAGGAACGAATCACGGAGGTGCCAAACATGGCGTGTTTACTGAAAGAGAAGGTGTTTTGACAAATGACTTTTTCGTAAATCTCACGGACATGACGTACGCATGGAAGCCTGTATCTGAAAATCTATACAATATTGTGGAAAGAAAAACAGGGAAAATCAAGTGGACAGCGACACGCGTTGATTTGGTTTTTGGTTCTAACTCTATATTGCGTGCCTATGCAGAAGTATACGCGCAAGACGACAACAAAGAAAAATTTGTTAAAGATTTTGTGAAAGCTTGGGTGAAAGTTATGAACTCTGACAGATTTGATCTTAAGAAATAAGTACAACTGCTTAATGCATGTATAAGCGATGCGGGGTTTGCGATGCACTTTGGTGCTCAACCCCGCATTGACTTTTCGTATTAGGATGAATTAAAAACACAATGAGATTTGTGTCAAAAGTAAACAGTGAGACATGAAGAGCACCTGGCTCTTAGGAGATATGAAGCAAACAGTCAGTTGTTCAAACATAAACCGATTTTTTTTGGTTGATTTAATTCGCTGAATTCAATACCTTTACAGTTGTTTTTTTGAATGGATCAAATTCCTGATAGGAATGCCCTGCTATGAAATTGATGAAATGAATAAGTAGTACATCACATTTTTGTTTTAATCAATGTATATTTTGGATGTCATTCAGGTTCCCTGTTATTTATGAGTGACAGCTTTTAATTTATAACTTATGAACTTATGAAACGATGCTTCGTGGCTGGTTGTTTATTGTTGTCATTGATCGTCAATGGTCAAAAGATACAACCATTGAAACAACATTTAAATTCAATGCAGACAAAGGTGAAATTATCTTCAGTCTCAAACCTTTCTGCAAGTACTCAGATTTTAAAAGAGAGATTGGATAGCAATTTATACTTTCGTGATCGTTTGTCGGATTTGGCCCTGGCAAAAGAAACGTTTCTATATGACGCCAAAGGAAGAAATAATTATAGTTCATGGGAGGAAAGAGATACTCTAAACATGTCCTGGGTGATTGAGATGCAGACCTATTACGCCTATGATTCAATGGACAGACTGGTTTCTGAAGAGTGCCATGAAAGTTATGACAAACAAGTGCCTGAGCCATCTTGCAAAATTACCTATGCCTATTCTGAGACAAATAAATTGGATTCCGTCATTAATTATTATTACTCAAACAATAATAACGATTGGACAAAAAGTACCATGGATCAATATGAATATAAAAACGATACCTTAATAAGAAAATGTGAATACAGCTGGGATAGGGATGTTAATATTTGGGTTCAATGCAAAAAAACAGATTACTTTCAAAGTGATACCGGTCGATATGGCATTATGATCATGAAAGATTTTGATGTTAATATGGATGGACTCGTTACGAAGGAGGATTGGCAAAAAACTATATCCATTTACGATGAAAATAGTAATCTTCTAAACGTACAAAATATGTTTTGGCAATCTGAAAGTAATGATTGGTATGTGTTTAGAGAAATAGAATATACGTATAATTCGGACAACCTGAATGTAACAACAAAAAGTTACCATTTCGAAGGGGCAGCGAACCAAAAAGTACTGGATTGGGATGATGCGTACATCTACGATGAAAATGGTAACACGATTGATTATATTTTCCGGGAAAAAGAAGAACAAACAGAGGGGTGGTACCAGAGTAAAACAAGCTATAGATATGATTTAACATGCATGGCAGAAGACTATAATCTTCCATATTTGGATTGGATGCGTATCGTTAACAAACCAATAGAAATTATTGGTTATGCACACCAAAACGATGAGTGGGTAGAACAATACGTTGCATATTGCTATTATTCAGACAATGTTACTACACCAATTAATAATACGACATCAGAAATAAGATTAATGGTTTACAATCATGCGATGGAATGCAATTTCCAAAATTCTCATAGAACTGCGATTGTAAAGTTATTTGATATAAATGGGAAGCTTGTACTTACGAGATCAATATC
>JBFHER010000028.1:0-22229 GCA_041584055.1 Bacteroidales bacterium | reverse complement strand
CTTGAAGCCCTTGGTTACGTAAAAGATGTGGACTGGCTGGAATTTAAAATTCTGGCCCCGGAAAATCAGAATGAACAAATCAGAAGAATAGCAGATCTTACCCTGAAACGGTATAAACTTCAGATTGAAACATTGGAAAATAGAAAAGATGTACTTTTATGGGTGGATGCTATTTTTGGATTACTAAATGAAGCATATTCTGATTTGTATGGTGTAACACCGATCACTCCGAGACAGATACAAACATATACAAAACAGTATTTGACCTATGTGAATAAAGATTTTATCATATTGATTACAGATGAAAATAAACAACTTGTGGGATTTGGTGTATCCATGCCATCTCTTTCGGAAGCCTTTCAAAAAGCAAAAGGAAAGCTTTTTCCATTTGGGTGGTTTCATCTGATGAGAGGCTTAAAAACCAGTAAGGTTCTGGATCTTTACCTTGTGGCGGTTAAACCTGAATATCAAGGAAAAGGATTGGCCGCAATTTTATTGGATAGCAGCCTTAAAGCCGCGATAAAACACAATATGAAATACGCCATCGCTTCCCCTGAACTTGAGCAAAATAAAAATGTTCATTCCATGTGGAAATTCTTTAATACCCAGCCGGTTAAAAGACGGAGGTGTTATTTGAAGGTGCTTGATTGAACTCCGCTAATACTTAATTCGTTGTGAGTGGATTTAAGAGATTAGCAGTGCGTTCCTTTTAAGATTTATCCTCTTTTCTAAGTGCCTCTGTAGTCTTTTCAGGTGTGTTTTGATGCGACTGGTCCATCATTAAGATAATCTTACCTTCTACTTTGTAATTTTCAACCAGTGCATGCGCTTCGGCAGCTTCTTCCAGGGGCATAACTTTTCCGATTACGGGAGAAATTTTTCGTTCTGATAAAAGTTTAAACAGTGCTTTTAAATCTTCTTTAAACCAGTCGGGATGCTTTTTTCTGAATGAAGTAATGACATAGAAGTCAGTGGCAGGTTTCGATGGTAACAAATTCCAAAACTTGATTTTAAAATAATCTAGCACCACATGACCATCTTTTCCACTTGCTGCATTTTGATATCCAAAGCCAACAAGGATCCCTGCTTTGTGTAAGGTGCTCAAGGAACGGGGGAAATAAGAGCCTCCGATTGGGTCAAAAACAGCATCCATGCCATTGGGCTCATGTTTTTTGATGAACGCTGTAAAATCTTCGCTTTTATAGTCAATAGGGATGGCTCCCATGTCTCGAATAAATTTACTTTTATGCTTTGACACTGTGCCATACATTTTTAGGTTTAGCAATTTTCCCAGTTGTAGCATTGCAGTGCCCACGGCTCCTGAACATGCGTGTATCAAAATGCGATCGCCTTTCTTTACCCGGGCAACTCTGTGTAACATTTGGTATGCAGTCAGGTATGTCAGAATCAGGCTAACCGTTTCTGCATTGTCCAAATTTTCAGGTACCTGAACCACGTCATCGGCATTTAAACAGATGTATTCGCTGTATGCTCCAATAACGGTAAGATCTGCTACCTTTTGTCCAATGGACAAATGATTGACGCCTTCACCGATGGCATCCACAGTTCCCACCAAATCATATCCCGGGGAAAATGGTGGTTTGTTTCTTACGGCCGGATATATGCCACGCCGGATAAGGGTGTCGGTAAAGCATGCACTTGTGGCCAACACCTTTACCCTGATTTGTCCTTTTTTCGGGCTTGGAAGTGCATCTTCTGTCACTTTTTGCAACACGCCCGGTGCGCCGAATTTTGATATGACGATACGATTAAATGTCATAAAACTATTTGTGAATATTGTCCTTCATTAACAACGAAGCTACAATTTTTTTATGAAAGTTCAATCCTTTATGCTTCGTCATCATATGCTTGACTCATCATCGTACAACCTTGCCACCTTTGATCTAATTATTATCTTTACAGAAACAAAAAATAAATGGATCATTTTCAACAGATAAGCAATAAGATAGTAAGTCGGCAGGAGGCCGGTTTGAGGGTCGCTGAGTGGCAAAAAAAAGGCGATAGAGTTGTTTTTTCAAATGGCTGTTTCGACCTTGTTCACCGTGGGCATGTGGCGTATTTGTCGCGGGCAGCATCCATGGGGCAGCGCATGGTGTTGGGCTTAAATACGGATGCTTCAGTGAGGCGTTTAAAGGGAGAGGGGCGGCCTGTTGTGGATGAGTATTCGCGTGCGATTTTAATGGCGGCATTTTCGTTTATTGATCTGGTTGTATTGTTTGATGAGGAAACACCTTTTGAACTGATTAAAGCAGTGCAGCCCGATTTCCTTGTAAAAGGAAGTGATTATGTGGTTGAGGATATTGTAGGCTATGACATCGTTACCGGAAGAGGAGGGGAGGTAAAGACCATCGATTTGATTGATGGCTTCTCAACAACAGCCTTAATTGAACGCATTAAAAATGTATACTAATGGCGAAAACAAAGTCAGTTTTTGTTTGTCAGAACTGTGGAAATGAATCTGCAAAATGGGTCGGAAAGTGTTCTGCATGTGGTGAATGGAATACCTATGTGGAAGAGGTTGTGCTCACAGGGAAAAGTAAAAATCCCACATCATTTTTTAGCGATTCTCCTCAAAAACCACAGAAACTCACCGAAATAGAATTGCGTCCGGAAGTGCGCATGAACTCAGGGAACAGTGAGTTGGATCGTGTGTTGGGTGGAGGTGTTGTCCCAGGTTCTCTGGTGCTTGTAGGTGGAGATCCGGGAATCGGAAAATCAACCCTTGTGCTTCAGGTTTCTCTCACGCTTAAGAATAAAACAATTCTTTATGTTTCAGGGGAAGAAAGCTTGCAACAATTAAAAATGCGGGCCCAACGTGTGGGGAAAGATGATTCCGAATGCTTGTTTTTAAGTGAAACATCAATTGAAAAAATATTGCATCATGCCCAGCAAACGAGTCCGGATCTGTTGATCATAGATTCAATTCAGACCATGGTCACCGAGCGGGTGGAGTCTTCTCCGGGAAGTGTTGGGCAGGTGCGTGAATGTGCCGGATTGATACTGAAATACGCGAAAGCGTCTCAAACACCGGTGATCCTCATCGGACATATCAATAAGGAAGGAAGCCTTGCCGGACCAAAAGTGCTGGAGCACATGGTGGATACGGTGCTTCAGTTTGAAGGGGACAAAAACTACATGTACAGAATTTTGCGTGCCATCAAGAACCGTTTTGGAAGTACTTCGGAATTGGGTATTTTCGAAATGCAACAGAATGGACTACGAGAGGTGCTCAATCCGAGTGAATTGTTATTGTCCAGCGAACATGAGGGCTTAAGTGGCGTTTGCATTGCCGCAGCGCTTGAAGGCATGCGTCCCTTTTTAATAGAGGTGCAGGCACTTGTAAGTACAGCGGTCTATGGGACTCCTCAGCGTTCGTCGACAGGCTTTGACCTGCGACGCATGAATATGCTATTAGCTGTGCTCGAAAAGCGTATGGGGTTTAAGCTGGGTACCAGAGATGTGTTTTTAAATATTGCGGGCGGGATTAAAGTAAACGATCCCGGAATTGATCTTGCTGTCCTTTCGGCAGTTCTCTCATCCAGCGTGGATAAGGCTGCAAATGCAAAGACTGCAATCACCGGAGAGGTCGGATTGTCAGGCGAAGTGAGGTCCGTAAGCCGGATTGATCAACGCATTGCGGAAGCTGAGAAGCTGGGTTTTGAGTCCATCATCATTCCCAAATCAAATTTGAAGAGCGTAACATTTAAAACAAAAACCATCCGGGTAATTCCTGTTCAACAGGTAAAGGAAGCCTTTCAGATTTTATTTCAGGATTAAAAAAAAGAGGCACCCAATTGGATGCCTCTTAACTTATTTAGTTTCTGTCGTCTCTTCTTGGACGACGGTCGTTGTCTCTTCTTGGAGGTCTGTTGCCACGCTCACCTCTTTCTCTTGGGGGGCGTTCAACATAACCTTCAGGTTTCTCAATGAGAACTTTTCTTGAAAGCTTAAGTTTGCCTGTCTTTTCATCTATGCCGATGAGTTTTACTTCAATGTCATCCCCTTCTTTTAATCCGGTTTCGTCCATGTCGTTGAAACGTTTCCAGTCAATTTCAGAGATGTGAAGCAATCCATCCTTGTTCGGCATGATTTCAACAAAGGCACCAAAGGTTGCAATGGTTTTAACCTTTGATTTGTAAATTGTTCCTACTTCTGGTACGGCCACAATTCCTTTGATTCTTAGCAGAGCAGCATTGATGCTGTCAAGGTTGGTTGCAGCGATCTGTACTTTTCCAACACCATCAACTTCTTCAATTGTAATTGTAGCACCTGTTGATTCCTGCATCTCCTGAATGATTTTTCCACCAGGACCGATAACAGCACCGATCATGTCTTTCGGAATTGTCATCAACTCAATGCGTGGCGCATTTGGTTTTAGATCTGGTCTTGGTGCTTCAAGTGTTTCTGCAATTTTATCCAGAATGTGCATGCGACCTTCCTTTGCCTGTAATAAGGCTTTTTCAAGAATTTCGTAGGGCAAACCATCCACCTTGATGTCCATCTGCGTTGCAGTAATCCCATCTCTGGTTCCGGTTACTTTAAAATCCATATCTCCCAGGTGGTCTTCATCACCTAAAATATCAGACAATACAGCAAACCTCGCATTGTCTGTAATCAGTCCCATGGCAATTCC
Source organism: Bacteroidales bacterium (assembly GCA_041584055.1). GTDB lineage: Bacteria > Bacteroidota > Bacteroidia > Bacteroidales > UBA5342 > JBFHER01. The sequence continues at coordinate 17,575 of JBFHER010000028.1, read as the reverse complement.
ACTCACAGGTTTTTTTATCTGAATACCTGCATCCATTAAAGCAAGTGTGCCGGCACAAACGGTCGCCATAGATGAAGATCCGTTTGACTCAAGAATGTCAGAAACGATTCGAATGGTGTAACCTGAATCCGGTAACATGCCTTTCAGTGCACGGTGAGCCAGGTTACCATGGCCAACTTCGCGTCGACTCGTTCCTCTGTTTGCACGGGCTTCTCCTGTTGAGAATGAAGGGAAGTTATAATGCAGAAGGAAATTATCCCTTCCTTGCAAAAGGACTTCATCAATAATTTTTTCATTGAGTTTAGTCCCCAGTGTAACTGATGTCAATGATTGTGTTTCTCCACGTGTGAAAACTGCAGATCCGTGCGTTCCGGGAAGATAATCAACCTCTGACCAAATAGGACGAATGGTTGTTGTGTTACGGCCATCTAAGCGAATGCCAGTATCAAGAACACATTTTCTAACCGCTTCTTTTTCTACATCATGGTAATATTTTGAAATAAGGAATGCTTTTTCAGCGGCTGTCTCTTCATCCAGAGACGCAATGTATTCGTCTTTGATTGCTTTGAAGTTTGCAAATCGTGCATGCTTGTCAGGATTTCCTGATTTCGCTACTTCATAAACCTTATCAAAGCATTTTTCGTTGATGTCAGCTTTTAATTCCTCGTCGTTTTCTTCGTGGTTGTATTCACGTTTAACAGTTGCTCCAACAGCTTCAGCTAAATCCAGCTGTGCCTGACACTGTATTTTGATTGCTTCATGTGCAACTTTTAAAGCTTCAAGCATTTCCTGTTCTGAAACCTCATCCATTTCACCTTCAACCATCATGATATTATCCATGGTTGCACCAACCATAATGTCAATGTCAGCTGCTTCTGTTTGCTCAAATGTTGGGTTGATAATAAATTTTCCATCAACACGTCCTACCCTTACTTCTGAAAGGGGGCCATTAAAAGGAATGTCAGAAACAGCAATACATGCCGATGCGGCTAATCCTGCCAATGCATCCGGCATATCTTTGCCATCCGCTGAAATCAGATGAATGGTAACAAATGTGTCTGCGTGGTAATCCTCAGGAAACAAAGGTCTTAAGGCTCTGTCAACCAGACGGCAAACTAATATTTCATTATCGCCGGGGCGACCTTCTCTTCTTAAAAAACCACCAGGAAAACGTCCAATGGCGGCAAATTTCTCTTTGTATTCTACTTGCAATGGCAGGAAGTCAACATTCTCGCCAGCTTCCTGGGCTGAAACAACGGTTGCTAATAACATTGTGTCACCCATTCTTACGACTACAGACCCGTCTGCCTGCTTGGCCAGTTTGCCTGTTTCAATGGTAATGTTTCTACCATCTCCTAAGTCGATTGTTTTGGTAATCGGTTGTAACATCTTTTTCTTTTCTTTCTTATTATTTATATATCTCTTCTAAAACGTGCCAAATATACAATAATTAATGCTTCACCCTTTTCTTATGGACAGAGATTTATGATTTAATGGCACATTTCGCCCTTATTAAAAAAAACTGTATTGTCTTATTTAGAAAACATGTTGTACAACATATTTGTAAAGCGCAGTAAATCAACTAGATAGTCGTATTTGTCTAATTTATAATATAAAAACATGCTGTAAAAGTATGTTATATAACATATAAAGTTGTAATTTTGAATTGTGATTACAGAGGAAGAAAACATTGGACAAAATTGAAATTCTTTCTCAATCAGGACAAATTAAGTTTTACTTAAATTAGAAAAAAATGAAAAAAATGAGTTTTTCTAAAATGGCGTTGGTTTTGGCGATGGTATCGGCAGGAACCATGATGAGAGCAGAAGAGAAGGTCGTTGCATTTGAAGGTTCAAGTGCATCCAATAGCACTGAAACGCTTGCTGGATTGAAAGCATCTGAGAGTGAACTGGTGGCTACATCCTTTACAAGGAATCAAATCAATTATGATCTTCTAGAGCAGGCTGGAAAGTTGAGTATGTACCTTGCAAACGAAACATTTACTGTTAGTTATGTGAATGATGCGAAACAGAAAGTGGCTTTTAGTTTTGCAGATGAATTTGGAAACATACTGTACACTGATGCAAGTAAAAAAGGCATGTTTCATAAGCGTTTTAACATTGCCAAACTTCCTTCGGGAAATTACACTGCAATTATTGTATCAGTAGATGACTATTATGAGAAAGTTTTTGAGATTAAAAAATAGTCATTTATTTGAACTGTTAACAACATGAAGGGAGCTTATAGATGGCTCCCTTTTTTTTGTGTCAAAAGTCATTTTAATGTTTGCCCATTGCCCTTACATTTCGGCAAACTATCCGAAAAATGGGAACATGGAAACGTTTAAGTACAGAACAAATCAGACAACGCGTTTTTGAAACATTGCGAGAAAATATCGATTACCGTGAACGAACTGTTCTCGGTGTTCCTGCTTCGCATCTTGATGATCAGGTCTTTACCAAAGATGCGACGTTTTTAAAAGAAGCACCATTTTTGTCTGCCCTGGTTCATAACCCAAATCATATCGGCTGCCATACCCTGGGTGAATCCGAAGTGTTCTTTTCTGGGACGCAACAGTTGGAACGGGAGGTGATTCGCATTGTGGCTGAAGATATTTTAAGAGGGGAGCCTGACGGTCAGGACGGGTATGTGGCATCAGGAGGGACGGAAGCAAACATTCAGGCCATTTGGATCTATCGCAATTACTTTTTAAACGAGAAATCAATTCCAAATGAGAAAATTGCACTTGTTTGCTCAACAGATACTCATTATTCAGCATGTAAGTCTGCCAATCTGTTGAATATAAGGATGGTGCAGGTGGAGGTGGACCCAATGACCCGGGAGATAAAAGAAGCCAGTCTCAGGGCTGCCATCTCAAGCCTGCAAAGAGAAGGATTTATGGGAATTATTGTTGTGGCAAACATGATGACAACCATGTTTGGAAGTGTGGATGATATCGGACTGTATGATCGTGTTCTGGAGACGTCATCCATGGATTACATGATTCATGTGGACGGGGCTTTTGGTGGATTTGTGTATCCCTTTGTTACGGATGATGAACGATATAGTTTTAAAAATCAAAGCGTCACCTCTTTTTCAATTGATGCGCACAAAGTGTTGCAGGCACCGTTTGGAACCGGGTTGTTTGTTATCCGCAAAGGGTGGATGGACAAGGTTGAAAATAGGCAGGCTGAATACGTGAACGGTCTTGATAATACGCTGGTAGGTAGCCGTTCCGGTGCCAATGCAGTTTCTGTCTGGATGATTCTTCAAACCTATGGCTATTTTGGATGGAAAGAGAAAGTTCAGATACTGATGCAGCGAACCACATGGCTTTGCAGGCAGTTGGATGCTTTAAACATTGATTATTTCAGGGCTGCTTACTCAAATATCGTAAGCTTAAATGCCAGATGTATTCCCCGTGCTGTTGTGGATCGTTTTGGACTTGTCCCCGATCGTCATAATGGAAACTCTGAATGGGTTAAGATCGTGATCATGGATCATGTGAAACCGGATTTGTTACATGGATTTGTGGCGGTTTTAAAGGGGGAATTGAACCGTACTTAATCAGAAAAAGGGGGAGAATGGCCTTAAAATGTTGGTGTAAAAAGACAGTTTTCTAAAAATAATGGTTTATTTTTTCTCAAATTGCGTTTGTTTTTAAACTTTTGCATTGTGAAGCTTGTTTTATCTGCAACCATAATTATTGCAATGCATAGATGTATGTTTGTTTATTCTAAATCCATTTCTGACGCTAATTTCACGCATAAAAAGGTTTTTTTATTTTCAAATTAAGGAGTATGGTTTTGCATTTTAATTGTGGTATTTTTAAAACCAAAATTAAAGTGGTGTTATTTTGGTTAGTTTGCTGAAAATTTAAATAGTTTATTTGCTCAATGAATATGCAAAAAATAGATTACCGGGATGAGAGTTTGTATATAAACGATTATGGTGAAGATGAGTTAAAGTTTTTAGACCTGCTGGCAGAAAAATTCCCTACTGTTCAGGCAGCGTGTACAGAAATAATAAATCTGGAATCAATCTTAAACCTGCCCAAAGGAACCGAACATTTTCTCACCGACATTCATGGTGAGTATGAGACTTTTAGTCACGTTTTAAGGAATGCGTCGGGGATGGTTCGAAAAAAAATTGATGCTGTCTATCAATATGCGCTAAGTGAAAAAGCAAAAAATCAATTGGCGACACTGATCTATTATCCCGAAGAAAAGCTTGAGTTGATCGTTAAGGAGGAGGGAGATATTGAAAATTGGTATTCAATCACGCTTCGGCGCCTGATTGAAGTGGCACGTGTGTCAGCAGATAAATACACACGATCAAAGGTCCGAAAAGCCATGCCACCTGATTTTGCCTATGTGATCGATGAATTATTGGATGAACACAATGCAAAAAAAGAAGAGTATTTTGACAGTATCATCAAATCAATCATAAAAGTTGACAGGGCAGGTTATTTTATCATCGCTTTAAGTAAATTTATTCAGCGATTGTTAATCGATCGCCTGCATATTATTGGTGATATTTTTGACAGAGGACCACATGCCGACAAGGTAATGGAGTTGATTCATAATCACCATTCAGTGGACATTCAATGGGGAAATCATGATATTGTGTGGATGGCGGCAGCCACTGGTATCAGGCCAAGTATTGCTGCAGTGATCCGAATCAGCGCCCGCTATAATAATCTGGATACACTTGAGGATGCTTATGGAATTAATTTGTTGCCGCTTGCAACCTTTGCTATGAATGTGTATGGGGATGACCCCTGCAAGCAATTTGTTCCAATCAATACCCCCGATGAAAATATTGGTTCGACACGTACTCAGTTGACAAGTAAAATGCACAAGGCTATTTCAATCATTGAAACAAAATTGATTGGTGAAGTTGTGCAGCGCAATCCGGAGCTTGGCATGGAGGATCGACTCCTGCTGGATAAAATTGATTACGAAAAAGGGACGATCAAACTAAATGGAAAGGAATATGAATTAAACGATAAGTTATTTCCTACAATCGATCCCTCCGATCCATATAAGTTGACAAAAGAGGAAGCTGTACTGGCGGAGAAGTTGCGTTTTTCATTTTTAAATTGTGAAAAGCTTCAGCGACATGTGAAGACTTTATTCACAAAGGGTAGCACCTACCTTTCATACAATGGTAACTTGCTTTACCATGGTTGCATCCCCCTGGATGACAATGGTGACTTTAAAAAGGTGACGCTTCATGGGAAAGTATACAGTGGCAAAAGTTTGTGTGATCAATATGATCGTATTTGTCGCCGTGCTTATTTTAACCGGGAGTATCGCGAGAAGGTGAGCAAGGACAGGGACTACATGTGGTCTCTTTGGTGTGGGGCTGACTCTCCGCTATTTGGAAAGAAGAAGATGGCTACTTTTGAGCGTTATTTTATTGATGATAAAGAAACACACCGTGAAGAAGGAAACTTATATTATAAACTAAGGGATGATAAAGCTACCTGCAAACGGATTTTAGAGGAATTTGGCCTGGATCCTGAGGTTTCTCATATCGTAAATGGCCATGTGCCGGTTAAGGTGACAAAGGGAGAGAGTCCTGTGAAAGCAGGCGGGAAATTGTTTGTGATTGATGGTGGGATGTCAAAGCCTTACCAGAAAGTGACTGGTATTGCCGGATATACTTTGATTTATGATTCTTATAATCTCATTCTCGCTGAACATGCCCCTTTTGAGTCACGGCGAAAAGCCATTGAAGATGAAGACGATATTGTTTCAACCCGTAACATGATCGAGCATGCAAATAATCGCATCCGTGTGGGGGACACAGATATTGGGGTGAATCTTAAACAGCATATTAAGGATTTAAACCGGCTTTTGGAAGCCTATCGTAAAGGTGTGATCAAAGTGAAGCAGGTATAGTTTGTTGCAATTTTATTTTCTTTCATATTAACCACAAAAACAGATCAATGAAATCAATGATGTTAACAGGGATTCGTGCCATGGAAATGTACGATGTGGCAACGCCTGAAATAGTAAAAGAAAACGATGTGTTGATTCGTTTAAAAGTGGTTGCGGTATGTGGATCAGATGTTCATTACTATGTTTCAGGCAAAATCGGGTCTCAGGTGGTGAACTATCCATTCCCTGTTGGTCATGAGTGTGCTGGCGTGGTAGAGCAGGTTGGCGCAAAGGTGACTCGGGTGAAGGCGGGCGACAGAATTGCCATAGAACCTGCCAGTTCCTGTGGTGAATGTGATCAGTGCAAAGCAGGCCGTCCTCATACCTGTAGAAATCTTACTTTCCTTGGATGTCCGGGACAGGTGGATGGTTGTTTGTCCGATTTTATTGTGATGCCCGAGCATTCCTGTTTTCCCATTCCGGATACCATGTCCTTTGATGAGGCGGCTATTTCTGAACCCCTGGCCATTGGGACCTATGCTGTGAATCGATCCATCCCAATGAAGGATGCAAAGGTAGGTGTACTTGGATTCGGACCCATTGGCATGAGTGTGCTTTTACCGGCCATTGCCAGGGGGGCGGACAAGATCTTTGCAACGGATAAAATAGATGCACGTTTGAAAATTGCTCAGGCATCAGGCGCTGTGTATGCCGGAAATGTAAATAAAACAGATGTTGTAAAAGACATTCTTGAGATAGAGCCCTTGGGGCTGGATGTTATCTTTGAGTGCTGCGGTCAGCAGGAAGCTGTTGATCAGGCGTTTGATCTGCTGAAGCCTGGAGGAACACTCATGCTCATCGGTATTCCTCAGTTTGATCGATGGAGTCTGCCTGTGGATAAGGGACGTCATAAAGAAATTACTGTTGTAAATGTACGTCGTCAAAATGGTTGCGTTGAAGAAACCCTTTCAATGATTTCTGAAGGAATTGTGGATGTGAATAAAATGCCAACGCATCGATTTAAGTTTGTAGATGCTAAGCAGGCATTTGATTTGGTGGCGTCCTATGGAGACGGTGTCATGAAGGCAATGATTGATTTTTGAAAAATCCTTTTTTTAAGATCCTTTGTGCAGGGGAACAATGGTGCGTTCCGGCAACATGCTGAAGCGATTCATTGGTCTTGTAGTTGCATCGTTTCTAAAAGGTGCCAAACAAAGCATACTCATCCGTATTACAATAAACATGACTGTAAATAAAGAAACCATCCTTGTTGGTTTCAATCTTCCGGTTTAAATGTAAAATAGGATGGCCTTCATCGACCTGAAAATATTCCTGTAATTTCTTGTCAGCTGTTGTGGCCATCAATCGCTGTTCTCCTCCAATGACTTCAATTTGATACACCACACGCAAAATATTAAAAAGTGATTTGTCTTCAAGATTGCGGCTTGTGAAGCGGGGGAGGTTCACATTTGGGATCATGGTGATATCGTAGAATACAGGTTGTCGGTTCATTAAACGCAGTCGTTCAAAATAAATGCAGCCAAATTCTTCTTCATTGTTTAAAAATGAGAAAGCCGAACTTTTATCCCATTGCCTTATTTCCGGCTTTACAATTATTTTAGTAATCAGGTTTTCCTTTCCCACTGCGCTTGTCGTGCCTGAAAGAGATAAAATTCCCACACCTTTTGGTGAGCCAAGAACAATGCTACCCTTGCCTTGCTTTTTCTTTATATAACCTTCATGCACCAAACGGTCGAGGGCTTTTCGTATTGTTGGTCGTGTCACCTGATGGGTTGCACATAACTCATTTTCCGAAGGCAGAATGTCTCCTTTTTCATAAATTCCGTTGGTGATATGTTTTCGCAATGTTTCATATACGATTTTATAGTGCGGTAATCCTTTTTGTGCGATCATTTATTTGAGTATTAAAAAGCAAAAAAAACGAAATTCAGAAGCAATAATCTATGCGCTTATTTTTTTCAGGGTGTAAAGGTAAATAAAATAAGATGTAATTACAAGTAACTTGTAAACGGTTATAAGTGGTTGATAAATAGCATTTTGGATAAAATATTAAAATTAACTTGTAAACACAAGTTGGAAGGCATATCTTTGCCTAAAACTTAATTATAATATGGCAACAGTTGTTATAATGCCCAGACAAGGGCAATCCGTTGAATCCTGCATTTTCACTGAGTGGTATAAGCAGGTCGGCGATGAAGTAAAAAAAGGCGATATGTTATTCGCGTATGAAACAGATAAAGCATCTTTTGAGGAAGAAGCTCCGGCAGACGGAGTCCTGCTGGCTGTTTTTTGTGAGGATGGTGATGAAGTTCCGGTGCTTCAGAACATTGCAGTGATAGGAGCTGCAGGTGAGAATATTGATGAGTTTAAGCCGGGTGGAAGTGCAGATGTTCCGTCCGAGACTGTGGAAGAAGAGTCGGTAGCTAAAGTTGAAGCAAAGGAAACAGTGGAGCAAGTGGCTGTTGAAGTGAAGGCTGAAAGCGATATCAACAGTGAGGATGTTAAAATTTCGCCAAGAGCTAAGAAACTGGCTGAGGAAACAAGCGTTCCTTTTGAAACAATCGTTGGTTCAGGACCGGAAGGAAGAATAATAGAAAGAGATGTGCAGGCATTTATTTCGGCAACACCGAAATTAACGCCATTGGCCAAAGAGATTATAAAAGAAGAAGGATTGAAAGTTAGTGCTGAAGGATCTGGTTTAGCAGGAGCTGTTAAAGGTGCAGATCTAAGTGCTAAGAATCCTGTTTATGCTGGTGATTTTGAAATTAAAAAACTGCCTAATATTCGTAAGCTGATTGCCAAAGCAATGCATGCTTCTTTACAGAATTCAGCGCAGCTCACCCACCATCTGGGTGCCGATGCTCGTCGCTTATTGGAATTGCGCCAAAAAGTGAAAGCGACGGAGGGAGCACCAAATATAACATTGAACGACATGGTTTGTCTTGCTGTTATTAAAGCCTTAAAGAAATTTCCACAAGCCAATGCGCACTTCCTTGGTGATAGCGTGAAATATTTCAAGAAGGTGCATTTAGGTTTGGCGGTTGACACCGAAAAAGGTTTGATGGTACCTACAATTAAAAATGCGGATGATCTTTCTATCACCGGTTTATCCAATCAATTTAAAGAAATTGCAGGCGCTTGTCGTGAGGGAAGTGTTAATCCGGATCTGTTGTCATCGGAAGCAGCTTCATTCACTGTGTCCAACCTTGGAAACTATGGTGTTGAGATGTTTACCCCGGTAATTAATCTGCCTCAGGTTGCAATATTAGGTGTGAACACGATTGTACCACGTCCAAAAGACCTTGGAAATGGTGCCTACGGATTTGTGCCTTACATGGGATTGAGTTTGACCTACGATCACCAGGCTCTTGATGGAGGAGAAGCAACTCGCTTCCTCAAACAGATCGCAATTGAAATAGAAAACCTTGAATTTGACTTTTAATAATATGGTGTTTGATTTAGCAATAATTGGAGGTGGTCCCGGCGGTTATGTTGCAGCAGAAAGAGCTGGCGCAAAGGGACTGAAAGTAATTCTTTTTGAGAAAAAAGAGTTGGGTGGTGTATGTTTGAACGAAGGATGTATCCCAACTAAGACCTTGCTCTACAGCGCAAAGTTGTATGATAATGCGGTGGGGGGTGCCAAGTATGGCCTGGAGATTGGAGACGTTGGTTTTAATTTCGCGAAGATGATGGCCCGCAAGGAAAAGGTTGTAAAAAAACTTGTTGGTGGTGTTGGAATGAAGATGAAGATGTTTAAGGTTGAAACTGTAAAAGGGGAAGCTGTCATCAAAAGCAAGTCTTCAGCAGGTGTTGTTATTGCCTCCGAAGGGAAAGAATACACTGCTACAAATCTGTTGATCTGTACCGGATCGGAAGCTTTTGTTCCGCCCATACCGGGGATCGGAGAAATCGGAGATGTGGTGCTTACCAATCGTGAAATCCTTAATCTAAAGGAAAAACCAGAATCATTGGTGATCATCGGTGGCGGTGTAATAGGCATGGAGTTTGCCAGTTTCTTTAACAGTCTCGGTACCAAAGTGACCATTGTTGAGATGTTGGATGAAATTCTCACTGGCATGGATGTTGAGATGAGCGTAATGTTGCGTCAGATGTACGAGAAGAAAGGAATCACCTTTAATCTGTCGTCCCGCGTGACCGAGATTCGTGGTAATAAAGTAGTTTTTGTTAAAGACGGCAAGGAAGAAATCATCTCGGGCGATAAAATCTTAATGAGCGTGGGAAGAAAACCTGTTACTCAGGGATTCGGTCTTGAAAACATTGGTGTTGAATTGTTCAGGGGTGGAATCAAGGTTGATGAAACCATGCGAACCAATGTGCCAAATGTTTATGCAGCTGGTGATGTGACCGGTTTCTCATTGCTTGCACATACTGCCAGCCGTGAGGGAGAGGTGGTTGTTAATAACCTCTCGGGAAGAAAAGACAAAATGCGTTACAATGCCATTCCCGGGGTGGTATATACAAATCCTGAAATCTCAGGTGTAGGACTTACCGAGGAAGTTGCCAAACAAAAAAACATTGAATATCGAATCGCAAAACTGCCAATGGCTTTTGCCGGTCGTTTCATTGCCGAAAACGAAGGCGGAAGTGGCCTTTGCAAAGTACTTGTTGGTAAGAAATACGGAGAAGTGCTAGGGGTCCACATGTTGGGAAATCCTTCCAGTGAAATGATTTACGGAGCATGTTTGGCCATTGAGGCAGAAATGACCTTAAAGGAAATGGAAGAAGTGGTTTTCCCACATCCAACTGTTTCAGAAATATTCAAAGAGACTGTGTTCGATTTCGGACATGCATAACATTCATTTATAAGATAAAAAAATAGAATACGATGCCAAAATCACAATTTATTGACCCTTCAGTGGTTAGAAAAGCAGGGAAAGTTCAATTCAAGGATATCCCCGTAAATCAGTACAACAAAACAATCAAGGAAGAGAAATCAAATTTCTCAAAAGAGCAGCTAATTGCAATTTATCACGATATGAAATTGATTCGTGAGTTTGAAACAATGCTGAACTTGATCAAAACACGTAATGAATATGAGGGTATAGAGTACAACCATCCAGGACCAGCTCACTTGTCAATCGGGCAAGAAAGCGCGGCAGTTGGTATGGCTTATCACCTTGGTGTTGATGATTTCATTTTTGGATCGCACCGTTCACACGGTGAGATTCTTGCAAAAGGGATGTCAGCCATTCATAAAATGAGTGATGATGAATTACAGGATGTAATGACCAACTTCTTTGATGGTACAATCCTGAATATTGTAAAGCAAGGGCATGAAGGCGATTTAAAATCGTTGGCACGTCGTTTCCTTATTTATGGTACACTTGCTGAGGTGTTTGCCCGCGAAACAGGTTTTAACAAAGGATTGGGTGGTTCAATGCACGCCTTTTTTACACCATTTGGCGTATATCCAAACAACGCCATTGTTGGTGGTTCAGGTGATATCGCAGTTGGGGCCGCATTGTTCAAAAAGGTGAATCAAAAAAAGGGAATCGTTGTTGCAAATATCGGTGATGCGTCAATGGCTTGTGGACCTGTATGGGAAGGATTGTCTTTTGCTTCAATGGATCAGTTCGAGCAGTTATGGGAAGGTGCCTATAAAGGTGGTTTACCCATTATCTTCAACATAATGAACAACCAGTACGGAATGGGCGGTCAAACTTGTGGCGAAACCATGGGATATGATGTTGCCGCACGTATTGGTGCCGGTGTTAACCGCGACAGTATGCACGCAGAGCGTGTGGATGGATACAATCCATTGGCTGTTATCGATGCGTATAAGCGTAAGATGGAATTGATTGCAGATAAGAAAGGACCCGTATTACTGGATGTGTTAACATATCGCTACAGTGGTCACTCTCCTTCTGATGCATCATCTTATCGTTCAAAAGAAGAGGTGGAAGCCTGGGAAGCTCAGGATTGTATTGCTTCGTTCGGAAAAGAACTGATTTCTGCAGGCATTGCAACACAGGCAGAACTTGACGGCATTGGTTCAGATATCACCGAATTGATGAAATATGCAATGAAACTGGCCATTAATGATGAGGTTTCTCCTCGCATGGATCTTCAAAAACACCCTGAACTGATTGGTGACATGATGTTCTCAAAAGGAAGTGTAGATAAAATGGAAGACCGCCCTGTTGAGGTTAATCATCCAATGGAAGAAAATCCAAGGGTAAAACAAATCAGTAATAAGGAACGCTATGCTTTTGATAAAGATGGAAAACCATTTTCAAAATTAAAGCAATATCAATTAAAAGATGGATTGTTTGAAGCGATTGTAGACCGTTTCTACAAAGATCCTACTTTGATTGCCTATGGTGAAGAGAACCGTGATTGGGGAGGCGCATTTGCTGTTTATCGCGGGTTAACCGAGGCGCTGCCTTACCAAAGACTTTTTAACTCACCAATTTCAGAAGCATCCATCGTTGGTACTGCCATTGGATATGCCATGTGTGGTGGACGTGTTATTCCTGAAATCATGTATTGTGATTTCCTTGGAAGATGTGGAGATGAGGTATTCAATCAGTTACCTAAATGGCAGGCAATGTCAGGTAACGTGATTAAAATGCCTGTGGTAATGCGTGTTTCTGTAGGATCAAAATATGGTGCACAGCACTCTCAGGATTGGTCATCACTGGTGGCACATATCCCCGGGTTGAAAGTGTGTTTCCCTGCAACGCCTTATGACGCCAAAGGATTGATGAATGCTGCACTGCAGGGAACAGATCCTGTTATTTTCTTTGAAAGTCAGCGCATCTATGACATTGGAGAGCAATTTCATACAGAAGGTGTTCCTGAAGAATATTATGAAATTCCATTCGGTGAACCAGATGTAAAGAAAGAAGGAAAAGATATTACCATCCTGTCGATCGGAGCAACTGTTTATCGCGCATTGGATGCAGCGAAAGAGCTGGAAGAAAAGTATGGCATGTCTGCTGAGGTAATTGACGCTCGTTCAATTGTTCCTTTCAACTATGAGCCTGTGATTGAGTCACTTAAGAAAACAGGTCGCATTGTACTAACAAGTGATGCCAATGAAAGAGGATCATTCCTGAAAGACATGGCCCAGAATTTAACGGAGATGGCCTTCGATGAATTGGATGCACCTCCTGTGGTTGTGGGTTCACGTAACTGGATTACGCCGGCCTATGAACTTGAAGATTATTTCTTCCCTTGTGCTGAGTGGATTATTGATGCAATTCATGAAAAGATTGTACCTTTGAAAGGACATGTTGTGAAAAACAATTTCACGAATGCAGAAAAAATCAGAAGAAGTAAATTAGGAATTTAATAATTTGGTTGATTAGATCATTGAAAGGAGAGCGGGCATGTCCTGCTTTCCTTTTAATTTCCTTAAAAATAATAAGAATGAATCCATTAAAAAAATTACCTGGTAAAGAAGAGCTTTTGGCATGGTCGGGATGTTGGGAAAATCATAAGATTTATAACGTCAACGCACATATTCATACCCCTTATTCGTTTAGTGCATTTAAAGATATTCCGCAAATCTTTGAGATGGCCGGAAAAGAAAATGTGAAGGTGCTGGGTATAAATGACTTTTATACGACGGATGGTTACGAGGAGTTTGCACGACTGGCATATGTGAACAAGGTATTTCCATTGTTTAACATAGAGTTTATTGGCCTTGATATCGAATTTCAGAAAGCAGGATTAAAGGTGAATGACCCAGGTAATCCGGGAAGAACCTATTTGTCAGGAAAAGGATTGGCTTTTCCTCCAAAATTGGATGAACCTTATGCGTCAAAGTTAAAGGCTGTAAAGGCAGAAACCTTTCAACAGGTTTCAGCAATGCTTGATAAAACAAACCTGTTGTTTGAGGAAATTGGTTCAGACATTCGCATAACAATGGAAGAGATCTTTGAAAATTATGCAGTGGATCAGGTCCGGGAACGTCATATTGCAAAAGCCATTCGTGTTCGTGTTTTTAAGAAATATGGGACCCTTGAAGAACGGATGTCCTTCCTTACAAAACTTTACTCCGGTAAAAGTCCGAAGGCCGATTTTAATAACAATTCGGATGTTGAGAATGAGTTGCGCGGCATGCTCCTGAAGGCAGGAGGTAAAGCCTTTGTTGAAGAGGACCCAAAAGCATTCCTAAGCGTACAGGAAATTAAGGAAATTATTTTAAATGCCGGTGGAATTCCTACTTATCCTTTGCTCGCAGACAATCCAAAAGGGGAGTACACAGATTTCGAAAAAGATAAAAACGTGTTGTTCAAGAAACTTAAGGAAAGGGGAATCCATTCCATTGAGTTTATTCCAAATCGGAACAACCTTAAATTATTGAAGGAATACGCAATGTTTTTCTGGGAAAAAGGTATGTTGGTTACTTTTGGAACGGAACATAATACACCGGATTTAATTCCTCTGACCATTGAAACAACCGGGGGTGTTGCTCTTGATTATGAACTGAAGGAACTTGCCTATAATGGCGCTTGCGTGGTTGCAGCACATCAGTACCTTGTGGCCAATGGCAAAACAGGTTATGTGAATGAAAAAGGTGAAATCAGTGGCATGAGTCTGGACGAGTTCGCAGAATTAGGTCATGCTGTCATCGGAAAAATAATTTGATAAGAACATAAAAATGAATAATAAGATAATTGAAATTCTTCCTGCAATCCGCATGATCTTATCACAGGATCAGGTGAAAGTAGCAAAGATATCAGAACAATCAGATGCATCCATGGCCCAAATAAATGTGGATGCTTCGGATGATTCACAAAAAGTAATTGCGGCCATCAAGTTGGCGGCAGAAAACTATGCTTCAAAAAATGGAACCTTGCCCGGCTTGATCAATCTGGCAGGTCTTGGTTTGGTAGCAGTGGCAGAAACACCGTTTCAAGTGGAACAATTGTTAAGCAAGGGATCATGCAATGCATTTGAACCAGGCAATGGCAGAGGTGTGGGTAAAACAGCAATCATAACCGGAGGAGCTCAGGGCTTTGGTGGTGGATTGGTGGAATATATGATGGCCGATGGTGCCAATGTTGTTATTGCCGATCTGAACGAAGAAAAAGGACGCGAATTTGCTGCAGAATTGAACGAGAAAGCAGGAAATAACAAAGCTGTTTTTGTGAAGGTTGATGTGTCTAACCTGGAATCCGTTGAGAATCTGATTTATGAAACTGTACGCGAATTTGGAGGTTTCGATGTATTTATCTCAAATGCGGGTGTTCTGCGTGCCGGAGGACTCGATGAAATGGATCCTGCAACCTTCGAGTTCATGACCAAAGTGAATTATGCCGGTTACTTTTATTGCGCCAAGGCAGCTTCCAAAGTGTTGAAACTGCAAACCGCAAATAAGAAAGGATATTATGGCGACATCATACAAATAAATTCTAAATCAGGCTTAAAAGGAAGCAATCGCAATTTTGCCTATGCCGGTGGAAAGTTTGGTGGCATTGGTTTAACACAGTCGTTTGCATTGGAGTTAATGCCGTCGAGAATTAAAGTGAACTCTATTTGTCCGGGTAACTTTTTTGACGGACCTTTGTGGAGTGATCCAAAAACAGGCCTGTTTGTTCAGTATCTAAATGCAGGAAAAGTGAAAGGTGCTAAAACCATTGATGATGTGAAAGCGTTTTATGAGGCACAGGTTCCTGCGGGAAGAGGTTGTACTGTAATTGATGTGATGCGCGCAGTCTATTACATCATGGAACAGGAATACGAAACAGGTCAGGCGGTTCCCGTTACCGGTGGACAGGAGATGTTGAAATAAAGAAGGTTAAAGATGTAAAACGTGGAAGGATTAGGATAAACGTTCTACTGTATTATCTTTAGCAACTGAATTAAAATAAAGCGTAGTTAAGGAGACATAAAGTTTAAAATCTCACATCTTGATACGTAATACTCAAAAATAACAACAAGCAAAACCTGAATCAATCTTGATTTCTGGTTTTTGCATCTTGATTTTATAGAAATGAAAACGAAAGCAGTAAGATTATACGGCAAACAGGATCTTCGGGTAGAAGAGTTCGAATTGCCGGCCATCTCAGACGATGAGGTGTTAGCAAAAGTAGTGACCGACAGTTTATGTATGTCAAGTTATAAAGCTGCAAATCAAGCCTCTGATCACAAAAGAGTGCCGAATGATATCGCAACAAATCCGATTATCATTGGACACGAATTTGCGGGTGAAATTGTTGAGGTAGGAGCAAAATGGAAAAATAAATTTAAAGCGGGTCAGAAATTTTCTATTCAGCCTGCAATTTATTACGAAGAAGGCCCAGTGGGTATTTTAAGTGCACCGGGATATTCTTATCAATACATTGGTGGCGACTCAACCTATGTTGTGATTCCTAAAGATGTGTTGGTTCAGGATTGCCTGCTCGCTTATGAGGGACCTGGCTATTACCCTGCATCATTGGCTGAACCTTTGAGTTGTGTGATTGGAGCAATGCATGCTAATTATCACACACGTGCGGGAAGCTACGTGCATGATATGGAAATTGTGGACGGCGGCAAAATGGCCATCCTTGCAGGTGTGGGACCCATGGGCCTTGCAGCAATTAATTATGCTTTACGTCGAGAAGACAGAAAACCATCTTTGATGGTTGTTACAGATATTGATCAAACCCGATTGGACAGAGCAGCCAGCTTATATACTGTTGAATTTGCAAAAGAACGAGGCATAGACCTGAGATATGTAAACACCGCAGAGATGGATGATCCAGTTGAAGGGCTGAAAGCATTAACAGGTGGTGAAGGATACAATGATGTATTTGTTTTTGCTCCTGTCGCTCCTGTTGTAGAACAAGGGGATGCAATTCTAGGATTTGATGGCTGTCTAAACTTTTTTGCCGGACCATCAAATACAGGTTTTTCTGCAAAAATGAACTTTTACAATGTGCATTATGCGTATACACATATTGTAGGAACTTCAGGTGGAAACACGGATGACATGAAGGAAGCGTTGGAGATTATGACCAAAGGACTTGATCCTGCCGGCCTGGTAACTCATATCGGCGGATTAAATGCTGTTCCTGCTGCTACTTTGGATCTTCCTAACATTCCCGGAGGAAAGAAATTGATATATAATCACATTGAAATGCCTTTGACGCCGATCTCTGAATTTGGAGAACTGGGTAAGAAAAATCCTGTTTTTGCAGAATTAGATGCCATTTGCGCACGTCATATGGGCTTGTGGAGTGTTGAGGCTGAAGCCTTTCTCCTTGAAAATGCCAATCGTTTAAAGATATAAAGTTACATTCATGTTTTATTTAGCTGATACTGCAAACATTGAAGAATTAACGAAACTGTTTCGTTATTTCCCGATCGCAGGTGTTACAACCAATCCGACCATTATTGCAATGGAGAAGAAGCCCATGTCTCAGATTCTTCCTGAATTGGTGGATCTCGTTGGAGATAAAATGTTGCATGTTCAAATGATCAGCCGTAAGGCTGAAGACATGCTGCGCGAGGCCATTGCTTACAAAAAGATGTTTAGCCTTGGAGATAATTACTTTGCTAAAATACCTGTGTCGGAAGAAGGATACAGAGCAATGTCAATGATCAAAGATGCAGGCATTAACGTGACGGCCACCGCAATCTTTACGCAACAGCAGGCAATGGTAGCAGCCAGGGCCGGAGCGGATTGGGTGGCTCCCTATGTGAATCGTCTGGAT